>NZ_KN050825.1:228589-429412 GCF_000746205.1 Halorubrum sp. BV1 | reverse complement strand
GAAGACGATGCACGACAAGGGGCTGACGACGACGATAGACTGGAAGGACAAGGACGCGTACGGCCGCTCTATCTCCTCGAAGAAGCGGTCGCAGATGCACCGGCTGCGCAAGTGGCAAGAGCGGATCCGAACGAAGGACGCGGGCGAGCGGAACCTCCAGTTTGCGCTCTCTGAGATCGACCGGATGGCGAGCGCGCTCGGCGTGCCGCGTTCCGTGCGCGAGGTGGCCTCGGTGATCTACCGCCGCGCGTTGAACGAGGACCTGATCCGCGGCCGCTCCATCGAAGGCGTCTCGACCGCCGCCCTCTACGCCGCCTGTCGCAAGGAGGGGATTCCCCGCTCGCTCGAAGAGATATCCGACGTGTCTCGCGTCGACCGGAAAGAGATCGGTCGGACGTACCGGTACATCTCACAGGAGCTCGGCTTGGAGATGCGTCCGGTCGACCCGAAAAAGTACGTCCCGCGGTTCTCCTCTGAGCTGGAACTCTCCGAGGAGGTGCAATCGAAGGCCAACGAGATCATCGAGACCACTGCAGAACAGGGGTTACTCTCCGGAAAGTCGCCCACCGGCTACGCGGCCGCGGCGATCTACGCCGCGTCGCTTCTGTGCAACGAGAAGAAGACCCAGCGCGAGGTCGCAGACGTCGCGCAAGTGACGGAAGTCACCATCCGAAACCGGTATCAAGAGCAGATCGAAGCGATGGGCATCCACAGCTAGCGTCGATCTGTCGGCCCGTCCGCCACGGGACGCTGGCGGTTTGCCGTACGGTGTCCCCGCCGTGCGGCCGGCCCGGCCGCCAGCAACGTTCAAGCGCCCGCGACTCCAACTCCGATCCGAATGCGGCTCGACGAGTTCATCGAGTTCGAGGCGAACGAGCGCGCCGAGCGCCGCCGCCTCGCGAGCGAGAAGGACTACGCGATCCTCGACCACCTCGACTCCTTCGAGCGACGATTCGAGGAGCACGTCTCCGACGACGCGGTGGTCGGCAGCGTCTCTCCCTCTATCTTCGTCGGCCGCGCGGACTACCCGACCGTCTCCACCGGGCTGCTCTCGCCAGTCGGCCGCGAAGATGCCGCGGAGCGGTTCCGCACCTCCGCGGCGTGGTACGACGAGGGCGTCTCCATCACAGACGTGTTCGACCGGCGGACGAGCCTCCTCAACTCGGCCCGCGGCGTCGACGTCGCGAGCGCCGGCGCGAGCGGCGGCGCAGTCGGTTCGAGCGCGGGCGACGCGCCCGCGAACTCCGTCCACGATGCGTGGGACGGATGGCTCGGCGTCCAACGTGAGGTCGCTATCGCCGATCGCCCCGTCGACGTGGAGATCGGGTTAGACGGCCGGCCGGAACTCGACTTCGAAATCGGTCCCGAAGACATCAAAACGCCGACCGGCCCCCGCGCGGCCGCTCGTTCTGCCGAACTCGGCGAGAACCCGCACGTCCCCCGAGCGGTGAAAAAGACGCTCGAAGACGACGACTGGCGCGCCGAGGGCGCGATGACGTACCTCTACCGTCGCGGATTCGACGTCTACGATATCAACACGATCCTCTCCGCGGGCGCGCTCGGCCGTGGCGCGGACCGCCGGCTCGTCCCCACGCGCTGGTCTATCACCGCCGTCGACGACACCGTCGGGCGGTACCTCCGCGGGTCCGTTCGCGACAACCCGACTGTCGACCGGATCGAGGTCCATCGCAACGAGTACCTCGGCAACGCGTTCTGGGTGATCCTCGTTCCCGGTCGGTGGGAGTACGAGCTCGTCGAGATGAAATCGCCCGGCTCGATCTGGAACCCCGACCCCGCGGGGGGAGTCTACCTCGCGGCCGCGAGCGAGGGCCGCGAGGGTCGCACGGGCTACGTCGAGGAGACGGCCGGTGCCTACTACGCGGCCCGCCTGGGCGTCTTAGAGCAGCTCGATGATCGCGGTCGACAGGCGAAAGCGCTCGTGTTGCGGCACGTCTCCGACGACTACTGGGGTCCCGTCGGCGTCTGGCAGGTGCGCGAGGCCGTCCGCAACGCCTTCGACGGCGAGTCCGGAACCGCGGAGACGTTCGGCGAGGCGGTCCGCGGTGTCACGGAACACCTCCCGGTCTCGCTCGGTCGCCTCCGGCGAAAGTCGACGATGGCGGCCGGGCTCCAGGCGAATCTCGGCGACTTCGTCGACGCGGGGTGACGGCGGTCGCAGCGAGACTCGCCGCTCGCGCCCGAGCGTTTTAGTCGCGCTGCCGAGTGGATGGCCCCATGGTTCCCACGGTCCCCGCGTTCGGCGGCGTCCCCGGCGGTCCCGAGCTGTTGATCCTCCTTTTGGTCTTCGCGCTTCTCTTCGGCGTTCCCCTCGCCGTCATCGCGGGCGTGGCACTAATACTCAAACTGCGTTCCGACGGTGAGGAGCCGGATGCCGACCGTATCGCTAAACTGGAGGCGGAGGTCGAACGGCTTCGCGAGAAGATTGACGACGACCCGGACGAACACGACGGAAATCGCTGATAACCGTCCGCCTGCCCGATCCACGTCGCCGTTTCCCGGTCAATCCTCTGCCCGGCAGTACAGATCCTCGCGCGGCGCGTCGCAGTTCGGGCCGTTCGCGGGGAGCTGATCGTCGATCTCGCCCATCTCGCCGCCGGCAAACCGCGTGGATCACACTGGATGGCGGTTTCCGCGACAAACCAGAAATGCGACGCAGCGGCCCGAAGCCACCCGATCTACGCGACCGGCGTCCGCTCGACGACGGTGCCGTCCGCTGTCGGGTACTGCTCGACGATCTCGCCGCGGTCGAGATCGCCGTCTTCCACCATCTCCTCTAAGAGCCACCACGCGATCTCGACGTGGTTCGATTTCGCGGTGTAGAACTCCTCGGGGACGCCGAGCGCCTCGAAGCGGTCGGGGTCGGCGAACGCCTTTCCGTAGACGAGCGTGCCGTCGTCGGTCACCTCATCGAACTCCCGACGAATGTTCCGTGCCATCCGCTTCAGGCGGTTCCGGTGTTGGGCGGCGTCTTTGAACACCGACGTACAGAAGTACACCTTCTCGTGGCTCGCCATCTCTTCTAAGATGGCGTCGTCTTTCGACCCCTCGACGGCGGACATGTGGCCCTCCTGCAGTTCGAAGCCCTCCTCTTGCATCCGCCGGTAGTTCCCGTCGCTCATCTCGAACTCGTTGATGTTACAAAACTCCGCCGCGCCCTCGTCTAAGAACTCTAGGAACTCCGGCTCCGCCCGAATTCCGGGGATCTCGAAGGCGGGTGTGAGCCCTTCCTCGCGGGCGATGTAGAGTATCTCCTCCCACTCGGTGCCGTGCATGTCTCCCCACAGCTCCACGGGTGGGTGAAAGCGGATCTCGTCGAGGCCGGCCTCGCTCAGCCGGCGCATGTTCTCGCGACCGCCCGTGATCCCGGTGTACAGGTGCGTGTGGTGGTCCTCCCCGAACTCGTCTTTGAGCAGTTCGAGATACCGCGTCGTCTTCGCCATCGCCTCTTGGGGCTCGCCGCCCGTGATCGAGGTGCCGAGCGCGCTCATGCGCTTGGCCTCCTCGATCACGTCCTCGTCGGACTCGACTTTCCGCTCGTTGGCGTACACGTCGGTGACGTTCTTCCGGTTTTCTCCGAGGGGGCAGTAGAAACAGTCCCGCTGGTCGCAGTAGCCGTAGACGAAAAGCACCATCTTGCCGCCTTTGGCGCACTGTTCACAGCCCTTGGAGATCATCTACTCCTCGATACTCGCTCTGGCGTGAAAAAGCGTCCGAAGCGCCGTTCCGTGCGTGAGCCGTCCGCACGGAGGTGATCTCCCGATAACACAAAGTATGTACCGTCGCCCGCTCGGGAACGGAGTATGAAACGCGACCCGAACGCCCCAGAGCCGATCGACTGCGACGGCGTCGAAACCTCGTCCGACCGCGGCGGCGGAACGGTCGGTGGTCTCACGCGGCGTCGGACCCTCGCCGCCACCGGATCGCTCGGCCTCGCCGGTCTCGCCGGCTGTACCGCGCTCGATTTCGTTACCGGCGGCGAACCCGTCGAGTTCGCCGCCGAGGCCGCGACGGTTTCCGATGCCGCGCTGGAGGAGACGGGCTACGAGTCGCAAGGCGTCACCGACGACGTCGTCACCCGAGAGTTCGAGGCCGCCGGACAAACTCGCGAGGTGGAAGTGACGAACCGGATAGCCGAGTACGACCGCGGGATCGACGTACTCGGACAGCGGTTCCGCGCCGCGGTGTTCGCGGTCCTCTCGACCCCGCAAGTCGAGGTGCTCGAACAGACGTTTAACCCGGTCGCGGACATGGACTCCGAGGAGCTGGCGACGCTCGTCCAGAACCGGTACGACGGCGTCAGAAACCTCCAGCGAGCGTCTGAGTACGCCACGGACGTGCTCGGTGGCGAGCCGACGGTGGTCACCTACGACGCCGAAGCCGAACTCGCCGACGACGGCGCGACCATCGATATCACGCTCCACGTCACGGAGCCCATCGCTGACGGGAGCGACTTCGTGATCTGTCTCGGCGGGTATCCCCGAGCGATCAGCGACGGCGACAACGTGCGGCGGCTGTTGAACGGCGTCGAGCACCCGAGCGAGTGAGGCCGCGGTGACCGGGACGGCCGGGTCGACGCCGGGGTCACGGGACCCGTCCGGACATCGGGACGTCGGCGAGCCGAAAGCATATGCCGGGGCCTCTCGTAGCCTCGCCCGATGCTGCTCGTCCTCTGTGTCGACCTCGACGACGACCTCGGCCGCAAGACCGGAATCCCGACGCCGGTCGTCGGCGTCGACGAGGTCACGGAGGGCGCAGTCGCGCTCGCGACCGCCGACCCGGAGGACTCCGACGTGAACGTCCTGTTTCAGGGCGTGAACGTCTACGACGAACTCGCGGGCGCGGGCGAGACCGTCGAGGTCGCCGCGGTCACCGGCGTCGACGGCTCGGACGTGAAGGCCAACCGCGCGGTCGGTCAGGAGGTCGACCGGGTGCTCGCGGAGCTGTCGACCGGCGAGGAGGTGTCCGCGGTCGTCATCACCGACGGCGCACAAGACGAGTCGGTGCTCCCCGTGATCCGGTCCCGGATGCCGATAGACGGGATGCGTCGCGTCGTCGTTCGGCAGGCCCAAGACCTCGAATCGCTCTACTACACTATCAAACAAGTCCTCGCCGACCCCGAGACCCGCGGCACGATACTGGTCCCGCTCGGCGTCCTCCTGTTGATCTATCCGCTCGTCGTCGTCGCGAACTTATTCGACGTCGCCGGCGCGGCGGTGCTCGGAATCTTATCCGGCGTCGTCGGCCTCTACTCGCTGTTCCGCGGGCTCGGCCTCGAAGACTCGGTGGATCGGACCGCCTCGACCGTCCGAAACGTCCTCTACACCGGGCGAGTGACGCTCGTGACCTACGTCGTCGCCCTCGCGCTGATCGTCATCGGCGGCGTTCAGGGATTCGACACCATCGACGCCGTCACGGCGGCTCGCGGCGGTCAGACGTCCGTCGGCGTCGACGTGGCCGCGTTCGTCCACGGGTTCGTACAGTGGCTCGCGGTCGCCGGCGTCACCTCCAGCCTCGGTCAGATCACGGACGAGTACCTCGCCGGCCGCTTCCGGTGGCGCTACCTCAACGCGCCCTTTTACGTCCTGTCTATCGCAGTCGTGTTGTACGCCGTCTCGGGGTTCTTCCTCCCCGCCGCCCCGGGCGTGACCGCGCTCACGCTGTCGGACCTCGCCATGGCGCTCGCTGCGGGCACGCTCACGGCCGTGTTGAGCACGCTCGCGTTCGCGGTCGCCGAGTCGCAGTTGCCCTCGGCGGAACCCACCTGAACGGTGACCCCGATCTTGCCGGGCCGCTCCGGGCGATGCCCCCTACCGAGGAGTCCACTCGTCGCACGCGTCCATGTCGTCCATCAGTTCGTCGTAGTGTCCGCAGTACGGCTGCATGCCGTGGTCCGTGCGGACGTAGTCGAACTGCGCGCAGTTCCCGCAGTAGGTGTCACCGGGGCCGTCGCGCGGCGACGCCCCGCCCGCCGATCCGGGCTGTGACGGCGCGGCGTCGGGGCCGTCGGGTCCAGCCGCTTGCGCGTCGTCGAGCGGCGATCTGATCGCGGTCGGGTTGCTCCCGCCGTCGCTGACGCCGGCGGACCCGGGTCCGGTGCCGGGAACGCCGCCGGTGGGGGTCGGCGACCGGCCGCCCGCGCTCCCGCCCCCGCCGGTCGACTCGGCGGCGTCGTCGCGGCTTCTCTCGCTCGCCGTCCCGTTTCCGACCGTCTCCCCGGTGACCGACCCGCCGCCGGACCGGTCCGTCTCGTCCGGTCGGTTGGTCTGCGTCTCGACGTTACCGTCCGGCGTCCCGCCGAGGAGGCCCACGCCGCCCATCCCGTCGAGCTGGTCGCGGCCGACCTCGATCACCTTCGTTTCGCCCTTGTGCGTGACTTCCATCGTCACGGTCCCGCCGGGGTCGTTCCGCGTCTTGAAGTTGGCGACGCCGACGAACACGCTCCACATCGTCGTCGCCGCGCCGAGGAAGTACAGTCCCGCGGTCGGGAGCGTGAGGTCGGTTAACTCGGGGCGCGGGCCGCCGACCCAGTGGTACGGGTACGCGTACGCGAACAGCGCGACGCCGAGACACATGACTGCGGCTCCGATCACGGCCGTCGCCCGGGTGGTCCGATTCGCCGGCAGCACGGTCATCACGCCGAGCAACAACAGGGGGACGCCCACGCCGCCGAGCACGCCGCCGACCCGCCGCGCCGCACCGGAGCCATAGCCGCTCGGGAGCACTACCTCTGCGGCCACGAGAATTCCGGCGACGAGCAGGAGCGCACCGACGACGAACGAGCCCACGCCGAGGTACAGCCGACGCGGATCTACCTCGGAGCGTCCCCGTCCACCGTACGCCTCCGAGAGACTGGTCATAGGCGGCCTACGTCGTCCTCCCTGAAAACAGTATGTCAGACGTTCGCCCGTGTCGGTCGACGGCGACGGGATCGCCCGGTGAACGTCCGGAGTCGGGTCCCCGTTGCGATCCAGCCGGCCTCTCCCGCCTCAGAGGAGCCCGTCGACGTCGACGTGCGCGTCGAGCAGCGCTGCCATCCGTTCAACGGTGCGCGCGTCGCGGGTGCGACCGCCGCGGACGATGCCCTCCGCCCGGTCGATGGTGGTGACGGTGTCGGTGTTCACCGCGAGAACGGGCGTGCCGGCGTCCGCGGCCTTGCCGAGCACCGCTCCGGACGGTCGATGGCCGCCCGTGAGAACGAGACACGCGACACCCGAGGCATCGAGCGCCGCGGTCTGGACGTCCGCGCGGTCGCCGCCGGTTATCACGGCGGCGTCGCGCGCGCGCCGGAAGTAGCGGAGCGCTTCGTCGCCGCCCATCGCGCCCACGAGGAACCGCTCCACGAACGCGTCGGTCGGCGCGTCGGTCAGTAGCTCCGCGCCCAGCTCGTCGGCGAGTTCGCCGACGGTGACGCCGGCGAGCTCCTTCTCGTGCGGAATCGCGCCGAAGACGGTGATGCCCTTCGATTCGAGGAACGGGATCCCGTCTTGGTCGAGCGAGTCGAACGCGTCGTCCGAGACCTTGTTGAACACGACGCCGGCGAGCCGGTCACCGAAGGCGTCGGCGGCCGCGAGCACTTCGTCGAGATCGTTCGGCGACGCGTACTCGGCGGCCAAGACGACGCGCGCGTCGAACAGGTCCGCGACGTCGACGTCGGTCAGGTCGACCACGCCGCCCGTGGTCCAGCTCCCGCCGCCCTCGACGAACATGTGGTCGCGGTCGGCCGCGAGCGCCTCGTACTCCTCCCGGATCCGGTCGCGCAGCGCGTCCGGGTCCTCAGTGCCGCGGATCGCGCCCTCGACGAACGTTGGCGAGTAGACGACCGGCTCCATCTGGTGCATCTCGGCGTCTAATCCGAGCACCTCGCGGGCCAGCATGGGGTCCTGATCGAGCGTTTTGCCGACGTTCGACTGGAGCCGGGTCCCCTTCGGCTTCATGTAGCCGACGCTGCGGTCGCGGTCGGCGGCGAGCCGCGCGAGGGCGACGGTGATCGCGGTCTTTCCGACGTGTTCTCCGGTCGCGGTGACGAGTGTCGTGGGTGTGTCTGTCATTGGTCGGGTTCCTCCGAGTCGAGTTCTTCCGGGTCGACGGTGAGTCTCACGTCGACGGCGGCGGCGTTCGTGCCGCCGTCGTCGTCGGGCAGTGCGACGAGGGGGTTGATATCGAGTTCGAGGATCGCGGGAAAGTCGGTGACCAGCTGTGAGAGCCGACCGATCGTCTCGATCACGGCGTCGACGTCGACGGAGTCGCGCCCGCGCGCCCCGCGAAGGAGAGGGGCAGACTGGATCTCCTCTGTCATCTCTCTGGCTTCCGGCTTCGAGACGGGCGCGACGCGGAAGGTGGTGTCTTCCATCACCTCCACGAAGATTCCGCCGAGTCCGAACATCAACAGCGGACCGAACTGCGGGTCGCGGTTCATACCGACGATCGTCTCGACGCCGTCGTCTAATTCGACCATCTCCTGCACCTGTACGCCGAGGATGGCCGCGTCGGGCTGGTAGTTTCGCGCGCGAGTGATCAGGGTCTCGTAGGTGTCCGCGACGTCGCCGTCTTCGACGCCGACGGCGACGCCGCCGATGTCGGACTTGTGGAGGATGTCGGGCGAGACGATCTTCATCACCACGTCCCCGTCGATCTCGGCAGCGACCTCCCGGGCGCGCTCCGGCGAGTCGACGATCTCGCCCGCGGGCGTGGCGATCCCGTACGCGTCGAGAAGCTCCATCGCCTCGACGCCTAAGCGATTATCGTCGCGCTCGCGCACCGTCTCTAGGATCCCGCGAGCGCGCTCGCGGTCCACGTCGAACGTCATCGGGTCCGCGTACTCGCGCGTCTTGATATCGCGGTACTCCGCGAGCGTCGCGAGACTGTCGATGGCGCGGGCGGGGTCGAAGTAGCAGGGGATCCCCTTCGACTGCAGCTGCTGTTTCGGCTCGCGGGTCCGGTCGCCGCCCATCAGGCAGGCGGCCACGGGTGCGTCCATCTCCCCGCTTACGGCCTCTATCGCGTCCGCGAGGTCGGCGAAGTCGATCGTCGCCGTCGGCGCGGCCAACACGAGCGCGGCTCCGACGTTGTCGTCGCGCACGGTGATTTCGAGCGCCTCGCGGAACCGCTCCACGTCGGCGTCGCCGATCACGTCGACCGGGTTGTGGATGTTCGCTTCCGCGGGCATCGCGTCGGCGAGCCGGTCGCTCGTCTCGCGGGTGAACGAGGCCATGTCGAGGTCGGCGTCGCCGACCGCGTCGGTCGCCATCACGCCGGGGCCGCCGGCGTTCGTGACGACGGCGACGCTGTCGGTGTCGGGAAGCGGCTGGCTGCCTAAGATGCCGGCGGCGTCGAACAGTTCGTCGACCGACTCCGCGCGGATGACGCCCGCCTGATCGAGCCCGGCCTCGTACGCCTTCTCGGAGCCGGCGAGCGTCCCGGTGTGTGAGGAGGCGGCCTGCGCGCCGGCGCTCGTCCGCCCCGATTTCACGGCGACGATCGGCGTCTCCTGTGTGGTCTCGCGGGCGGCGTCGATGAACTCGCGGCCGTCCTCGATCCCCTCTAGGTAGCCGATGATGACGTCGGTCTCGTCGTCGTCCCCCCAGTGAGAGACGAAGTCCGTCTCGTCTAAGACCGCCTTGTTCCCGAGCGACACGACGTCTTTGAAGCCGATCCCGTTGTCGTTGGCCCAGTCGAGCACGGCGGTGACGAACGCCCCCGACTGGCTCATAAAGGAGAGCCCGCCGGGTAAGGCGTTCTCCGGGCCGAACGTCGCGTTCATCCCGGAGGGAGTCGACATGATCCCCAAGCTGTTTGGGCCGACGAGGTTGAGATCGTACTCGTCGGCTAGCTCTGCGAGGCGACGCTCCCTCGCAGCCCCATCCTCCCCGGTCTCGCCGAACCCGGCGGTGATCACGACGACGTTGCCGACGCCGGCCTCGCCACATGCCTCGATCGCGTCCAACACGATCGCGGGCGGCACGACGATCACCGCGACGTCGGCGTCGGCCTCGCTGACCCCGTCCACGCAGGGCGTCCCGAGCACCTCGTCGTAGTTCGGGTTGACCGGGACGGTGTCGCCGTCGAAGTCGTCGAGCAGGTTCGACGTGACGGCCCGCCCGACAGCTCCCTCGCGGGCGGTTGCGCCGACGACGGCGACCCGGTCCGGGTCGAACAGCTCGTTGAGCGTACCCATCAACGATCACCTACGCAAACCGGTGGCTTAAGATCGGTGGGAGCGGTTTCACGAGCCGAGTTAATCACTCGACTGACGTCTCTGTCTCCCCCGCAAGCCGCCCGAGACACTGTTCCACCACCGTCAGAGACACCGTTCAACCCACCGTCAGAGACACCGTTCAACCCACCGTCAGAGACACTGTCCACTCTCGTCGGGTGGACGTCCCCGTCGCTGTCTCTCCGATCCCGTGGTCGCTTCAGTCGTTCGAGATCGCGTTCAGTCTCCGGGGCGGTCCCCGCCCGTCGCCTGCGGTCGGGTCGACGGCGTCTTCGGCGTCGTCACAGTCGGCGTTCGGGAGCGAGAGCGTCACGACGTTGCCGCCCTCGTGGGTGTCGAACGTGATGTCGCCGCCGGACCTGTCTGCGATCCAGTAGACGAGCCACAGTCCCATCCCGTCGGTGTGATTGAGGGCGTCCATCTCCCATCGGTCGGTGACTGCGGACCGCTCCTCCGGCGGAATCGGCTCGCAGTTGTCCCACACGGCGATATCGACGGTGTCGGCCGAGACAGTCACGTCGATCTGGACCGCGGGCGTCGACGCCGCGTGTTCGACCGCGTTGTCGACCAGCTCGGCGATCGCGTAGTCGATCTCCGGGTGCGTGAACGCGGACACGTCGGACGGACACGAGGCGACGAGCCGCGGAACCGCCCCGTCGGCGGCGTGCGCTTCGGAACCGCCTGCGCTCGACTCGGACCCAGTCGCGCCCGTTCCGAGGTCGTCCACCCCGTCGTGACGCGATCCGGACGGGCCGACGGTTCCGCCGTCGGGCGACCCTCGCGCACCCGTCCCGTCCGCGCTCGCGCCGGTCGACTCCTTGCAGTCGACGACGATCGGACCCGAAACGCCGTCAGCGACCATCTCGACGGCGGTCTCGACGGCCGGTCGGAGCGAGACCGGGTGCGGTGACCTGCGTTGGTGGAGCATCTCGATCACCCCGCGCTGCTTTTCGGCTGTCGTCAGCAGGTCGTCCGCGACTCGTCGGATCGTCTCGACGTGTTCCGTGACGGCGTCGGCGGCGTCGACGGGTAACGGTCCCGCGGTGTCGCGGGCGCGGTCGTGGTCGCTGTCGGCGTCGTCGCTCGACCCGCTCGCATCGGCCACCCGATCGGCGATCTGCTCCGCGGTGCCGTCGACGATGTTCATGTCGTTCCGAATCGTGTGACGCAACAGGTTGTCCAGCACCGCGAGCTGTCGCTCCCGTCGATACTCCTCTGTCACGTCGCGCGCGAACCCGGTCACTGCGACCACCTCTCCGTGTTCGACCACCGGTTCTCCCGGCACGCGGACCCATGTGGTCGCTCCCTCGTCGGTTCCGAGCCGGTAGTCGACGTGGGTCGAATCGCCGTTCGAGAGGCGGTTCATCGCGCGTTCGACGTAGGGCCGGTCGTCGGGGTGAACCGCACGGAGGAAGCTCTGCGGCTCTCGTTCGAGCGTCTCCACGGACACTCCGTACACCTCCTCGACCGCGTCGTTGACGAACAGCAGCTCGCTCCAGTCGGCCGAGAACATCCAGAACACGTCCGCCGACGCCGAGGCGATAGTCTCCAGCCGCCGCCGCGACTCCACCTCCTTCGTGACGTCGCGTGAGGTCAACACGTAGCCGTCGACGTCCGTCTCAGGGGGAGCGTATACCGTCGTTCGGAGCCAGATCCACTCGCCGTCGGCAGTGCTGTACCGGTATTCGATCGCCTCATCCGTCTCGCGCTCGCCGGCAACGATCGCGTCGAAGGCGGCTCGGACTCGCTCCCTGTCTTCGGGATGAACGAGGTCGAACGCGTCCGCGCCGATCAGCTCGTCGGGCTCGAAGCCGAGCAGGTCGACGACGGCCGCGTTGCAGTATCGGTAGACCCCGTCGGCGTCGAGCACCACGACCTTGTCTTGGGCGAGGTCGATGAGTGTTCCGGGGTCCGGCCGCTGACACATATCGGAACCGCGTCTGTGCGCAAGTATAAGCCTGCTTCTGGAATTATCAGAAACGAAACGGAGCCGGGACACACGAGACGGACGCCCCGAAATCCGCACTCCCCTATCGTCCGGCGCTCAGTCGGCCGACACGCCCGTCGTCTCGAAGCCGGCCGCCGGCTCCGACGTATCGGGGATATCAAGCGTCAGCGTGACGCCGTCGCCGGTGAACTCGATCGTGGCGTCGCTCGGTCCCCGCGTGTACTCCGCCGCGTGGTCGCCGTCCGGATCGAACCGGACTCCCTCGACCAACAGGGGCGTGTCGCTCAGCCGCTCGACCTTGCGGTAGGCGGTCGAGAGCGCGATGTCGCACGTTTCCGCGAGTTCGCTCGTCGTCATGGCCGTGTCGGCGGCGCGGAGGATCGCACGACAGTCGGGGTCTGCGAGGAGGTCGAACGACTCGTCTAGCGTCTCGTCGCCTTCGGTCGCCGTGATCGATCCGGTCGCGTGCGGAGCGTTTCGCTTCATGAACGTAGATAGCGGTTCCACACACCCCAACACCGCCCCTGTATATAGGGGGTATTTTATAAGATCGCGCGGAGGCGGCGGACGACCCCGTCGGCGTTCGAGTCTCGGTTCCGGACGCAGCCCCCGCGTCGTCAACGTTTTGACCGCCGGCGAACACGGATGGACGTGGATGGGCCCCGGAATTAGAGCGGAAGTCTCGCTTCCCGTGTCGTCTCCGTCGCCGTTCGCGGAGTTCGTCGACGGCTCGACGCCGATCTACAGCGTCGCCCGCAGCGGTCCCAACGGCGACGCCGACACCGTGGTCTACGAGTTCATCACGGACCGCGACTTCCAGGGTGCCGGCGACGGTGACGCGGACGTGGTGTTCGATTACGGTGCCAAGGCCGCCTATCGCTTCGAGACGCCGTGTCGCGGCGACTCGCCGTTCACCGTGCTCGACCGCCACGGGATCCCCGCCGCAGAAACGACGATCCGCGACGGACGGCTGATCGTCACGTTTCACGCTGCCGACCTCCCGTCCCTCCGCTCTGTGCTCGACGGCTTTCAGGAGTCGTGTCCCGACATGAAGGTGTTACAGCTGCTCCAGTCGTCGTCGACGCCCGAGGAGTCGGACCTCGTCACCGTCGACCGGAGCGATCTGACCGAACGGCAGCGAGAGGTGCTCACCGCCGCGTACGAGGCGGGATACTTCGACCACCCTAAGGGAGCCAACGCCGGCGAGGTCGCCGACTCCCTCGGTATCGACCGCTCGACGTTCTCGGAGCACGTCGCCGCCGCACAGCGGAAGCTGCTCTCGACCGTGCTCGAGTGACCGCGGTTGCTCCCCCCATCGAACCGCAGTGGCGCGGCCGCGTCGTCGCGTGACCGAATTCCGAACCGACAGGAATCCGATCCATCCTTGATGACCGTTCGGATCGAATGTGTATGTATGACGGACGCACAGACACACACTTTCGTCTGCCCGGAGTGTCGCCGGTCGATCGAGGTGGACGACGCGATGCGGGCGACGCTGCTCGACGCGGGCTGTGTCGTCTGCGGCGCGGCCGTCACCGAGGCCGACATCGACAACCCTTCTGCCGCGAGCACGCCGACGGCCGACCGTCTCTCGTGATCGAGGGGTCGGCGAGCCGTACAGTCGCACCGCCGCCCCGCCGTCGCGCGGTTGCGCTGTCGTCCGGTCTTTTGCATCTCGTATCCTTTATCCCGACGTACACAGAGGTGTGCGTATGGCGACGAACAGCGAGGCCGAGATGTCCCCCGCGGAGGTCGACGCGTTTCTGTCCCGACACGAGACCGGCGTGCTCTCTCTCGCGCGCGACGAGACCCCTTACGCTATCCCCATCTCGTACGGCTTCGACACGGAGTCGCGGGACGCGTTCCTCCGGCTGGTGTCGACCCCGAACAGCGAAAAGCGCGAGTTCCTCCGATCGAGCCCGAAGGCCCGAATCGTTGTGTACGAGGAGGACGGCGACCGCTACGGCAGCGTCGTCGGCGTCGGCACGCTTCACCGGGTCGACCTCGATAAGTTGACGCCCGAGACGATCGCACAGTACGGTGAGACGCGTCGCCCGCTCTTCGAGATCTGGGCGGACGGAAAATCCGACCTCGACATCGACCTCTACCGGTTCACCCCCGACCGGCTCACGGGGCGGATCGTCACCGTTGATCGAGAGGACGCGTAAGCCGTCTGCGACGTGGCCGCTTCCTGCGCTCTGTGACTGTGACTTGCGGGATCCGCTCTCGGGAGCGCCGCCGACGGGTCTTTCCCCCCGCCGGGTGATGTCGGAGCATGCCGACCGTCAGCGACACCTACATCGAGAACCGCCAGCGCGTCCAGCCGACGCACACGAACAACTACGAGTCGGCACACGGGGGGAACGTCGTCAAGTGGATGGACGAGGTCGGCGCGATGTCCGCGATGCGTCACGCCGGCGAGACCTGCGTCACCGCCAAGATCAGCGAGCTCGACTTCAAACGACCCATTCCGCAGGGCGACACCTGCGTCATCGAGTCGTACGCGTACGCGGCCGGTCGGACGAGCGTCCGCGTCCGCCTGCGCGCGTTCCGCGAATCACCCCGAACCGGCGACCGCGAGGTGACGACGGAGTCGTACTTCGTGTTCGTCGCGGTCGACGAGGACGGCGACCCGACGCCCGTTCCCGACCTCGAAACCGGCGGAAAGCGGTGTCGAACCCTCCGTGACGCAGCGCTCGATGCCGAACCGGCCGACGCAACGTAACACTACACTGACACTGGGGCAGTCGTGCGCTCCCCGATAGGGTACACGATTAATCCTGCGGGAAGTCGGGGATTTATAATTAATGAATGTGATGCAACTCGCGTCGCATGTTGATGTCAATTCATGATACGAGTCGTCGACGGCGAAGGGTATCGGAGAGCCAACGGGGGGGAGACGCGTGACGTCCGGCGTTGATGTCGCGATCGCGGCGCTCCCGCTGCTGCTCGCGGGCGTGCTTCTTGTCGGCCTCCTCTGGCCGGCGACCCGTGCGATGCCGATTGCGTGGGTGACAGCCATCGGGGTGGGCTACTTCGCGTGGAACATGCCAGTGAACTGGCTCGCTGCGGCGTCCGCGGCGGGCTTTATGACCGCGATAGAGATCCTCTGGATCGTCTTCGGCGCGCTCGTCCTCTTGTACACGCTGATGGAGGCGGGAGCGTTCGACCGGATCAACCGCGGGTTCGCGACGGTCAGTGACGACCGGCGCGTCCAGATCGTGTTGATCGCGTTCTTCATGGCGACGTTCATCGAGGGTGCCGCCGGATTCGGGACGCCGGCCGCGGTTGTCGCGCCGCTGCTCTTGGGCCTTGGATTCCCGGCGCTCGCCGCCGTGGTCGCTGCCATCATCGGACACATCATCGCGGTCACATACGGGGCGGTGGGGACCCCGATCGTGGTCGGTATTCAGAGTCCGATGGAGAGCGTCGAGTTCACTCGCACCGCGATCCAAGAGGGTGGGATGACCGTCCAAGAGTTCTCCGTCAACGTGGCGGCGTGGGCGGCGACGTATCACGCCTTGGTCGGGTTTGTGATGCCGCTTTTCGCCGTCGGAATGGTCGTCTACTTCTTTGGTGACCCAGAAGAGCGCTCGCTGGCACCGGCCTGGGAGGTCGCGCCGCTCTGTCTCCTCTCGGGGATCGCGTTCGCCGTGCCGTACTGGATCTCGGCGTGGTTCCTCACGGCCGAGTTCCCGTCGCTCATCGGATCGATGGTCGGCGGCACGATCATCCTGAGTATCCTTCGCGCGGGGTACCTCCTGCCGGACGACGAGTGGGAGTTCCCCGAGCGCGAGCAGTGGGCGGACCACTGGGTGGGCACGATCGAGCCCGGTCAGTCGAACGGCTCGAACGGCGCTGACTCGATCGAGGCGGAGGCGGCCGACCTCGAAGGCGGCGAGGATATGACGCTGTTCAAGGCGTGGTCGCCGTACGTCCTGCTCGTGATCCTCCTGGTCGTGACCCGCGCGGTCGACCCGATCTCGAATTTCATCAACCGAGACCTCTTCGTCGTCAGCTGGGGCGAGATCCTCGGCACCTCACTTGGCGGCTCGGTCGCGTGGATGAACGTGCCGGGCTTCTGGCTGCTCGTGAGCGCCGTGCTCGCGATTCCGATATTCGGCATGTCGGGTAACGAGGTCAGCGAAGCGTGGAAGGAAGCCGGTCGGAAGATCGTCTCGCCGTTCATCGCCTTAGTGTTCGTCATCGCGATGGTGCAGGTGATGCTCCAGTCCGGCACGCATCCGGGCGCACCGGAAGTCGGGAGCATGATCGTCTTGCTCGCGCAGACGACCGCCGGCCTGCTCGGTGCCGCGTACCCGGCGTTCGCCTCGCTCATCGGCGCGCTCGGCGCGGCGATGGCCGGGTCGAACACCGTCTCGAACATCACCTTCGGCGCGTTCCAGTTCGAGGCCGCGACGCAGCTCGGGCTCCCGCGAACGATCATCGTCGGCGCACAGGCCGTCGGCGGTGCCATCGGGAACCTCGTCGCGATCCACAACCTCGTCGCCGCGCTGGCGACGGTCGGTCTCCTCGGACAGGAGGGACGGGTGATGCGGCTGAACCTCATTCCGCTCCTCTACTACGCGTCAGGCGTCGGAATCTTGTGTCTGCTGTTCAGCTACGTGCTGTTCCCGACCGTGTTCTAAATTCCGCTAGAACGCTGTCGCAGTTTCTTTTTTTGATATGGTGTCGCCGTCGAAGCAGACCACAGCCAGGTTTCCTGCGACTCGGTGAAGTGCCGCTATTTTCGTGTGGGGTGTTGCGTCCCTAGCAATCCCCCGCCTGTTTCGCGTGAGACATACTCGTCGGAAGCCGGATCCTCACCGTTGTCCCTCCTAACTCGTTCGTGTCAAATGACAGGGTCCCATTCGACCGGCGAACAACATGATTGACGAACCAAAGTCCGAGCCCCGTTCCGTGGTTCAGTGAATTGATTTCTCCGTCTGCGGTCAATACGCTCCATTCTTGTTCCGGAATTCCCGGCCCATTGTCCCGTATCGTAATCTCAGTAATCGCATCTGTGTATCGATGGCGAATATCGACGCGTGGGCGCGTCTGCTCCGAGTGAATAATTGCATTCTGTACCAGTTCTCGGATCGCCGCGTCGATCTCACGTACAGTATTCGCTTGACCGCCGGTAGCCAGATCAACATTCAGCGTCGCATCAGGATAGTGTTTCTGTACGCCCGAGACGACCTCTTTGAGTATCGGAACGACGTCGATATCCTCCGTTTCACGCTTTCGGGTCAGAAGCTTGGTGATTCTCTGTTGATTTTCTCCCATTTCGACGAAGGTCTGGCTTTTCTCGAGTATCTTCTCAGCCCACGGCGTCACCGTGTCCGATCCATGCTCTCGGATGCGTTGTGCCGCCCCCATGATCACATTCATATTGTTCCTCACGTTATGGCGGAAGATGCGCCCGAGCACTTGCAGATGTTCGCGGTTTTCCTGCTCTTCAGAAATATCTATAATATGAACAACGTAGCCATCAATATCGCCATCATGGGTCCGTAGCGGTGATCCTCGTGATTCGCCCGAGAAGACGTGTCCGGTGTTTTTCTGGTAGTTGATGATCTTCGGTTTGTTCGGGACAGCTGTCGCTTCAAGCACGCGTTCGATATCGGCTCCATTGTCTGTGATTGTGCGCAGATGGTCTCCTTCGATTTCGTCAATATCATATCCAAACAGATCGGTGAATCCCGGGTTGCACGTCGTAATATTGCCCGCAGTATCCGTCACTACGACTGCGCCGCTGACGTTTTTGAATAGTGACTCGTATCGCCTCTTCTGTGCGCGCACTTCGTGGGTCCGCTGCACCTGTTCTGTAATGTCCCGGACGACACCGATACCGCTCTCCGGATCTCCGTCCGCGTCGAATTCAACTTCTGCTATCTCTCGAACCCATCGTGTCTCACCCTCTACCACGATTCGGTGTTCTATGTCGTACCCGCCGTTCTCCAATGCGTCATCCCATGCTTCTGTTACTTTGTCACGGTCGTCAGGGTGAACGATTGTTAGAAACCGTTCATACGTCATCGCTGTCCCTGGTTCTAGGCCGAAGATCCGATAACATTCATCCGACCACTGGAGGTCGCTGGTTTCGATTTCCAAGAACCAACTCCCGACGTGTCCGACTTCTTGCGCCTGTACGAGGTGGGTCTGGATCTCTTGTTCTCTTTCTTGTTGATGTGTGATATCCCGCGAAATAACTGCAACACCTCGCTCACCGTCGTAGAGTTCTACGGGGACAAACCGCTGCTCAGTGTATATCTTGCCAACCGAGTCTAATTCGAGACCAAATCCTAAAGACAACGTTTCTGTCCCATCCGGCTCTTGGATCCATTCACCGACATCGGGTTTGTCATCTTCGAGGAGCGAATCGATCACGTTGATGAACCGTGTGGGATCTTCGTCCGGTGCAGCCATCGACTTGGTCACCGGTCCGATCTGCCGCCCCTTCATCGCTTCATGTGAGACACCTGCAAACTCAAGTGCCGCATCGTTAGCAAACTGGATGCGCTTGTTATCGTCAACGAGGTATGCAACTTCATTCATCGCCTGCACGACGAGTTCGTAGGTTTCTAAGCGCTGTTCGCGCTCTTTTTTGTCGGTGATGTCTTTTTGGAATCCGACGAAGGTTTCCAATTCGCCGTTTTCGTCTTTCACGGGAGAAATGGATAACTGGTTCCAGAATTTGGTCCCGTCCTTACGATAGTTCAGTAGGGTCGTCTCAGTCGACTCAACCTCGTTAACGGCGTCGCGGATCGTTTCGATTTGATCGGGGTCGGTCCTCTCGCCCTGAAGGAACCGGCAGTTCCGACCGATGGAGTCCTCCTTTTCATAGCCCGTAACCTCGGAGAACCGCTTGTTTACGTAGGTCATGGGGTTATCTTCCTGTGACGGATCGGTAAGCGTGATTCCGACCGGCGCGTTTTCGAGCGCACGCGTCTTTTGTCGGAGTTCGGTTTCACGCCGTTTTCGCCCAGTAATATCATTATAGATTGCGACAAAGTGAGTTACGTCTCCCGAGTCATCTGTCACCGGCGCAATCGTGTGGTTGGCGACGAAGTGTGCTCCGTCCTTGCGTTTATTCACGATTTCGCCACTCCAGACTTCGCCGTCCAGAACAGTGTCCCATAGGTCGGCGAAAAACGCATCGTCGTGCTCACCGGAATTGAGAAAACCAGGTTTCTTTCCGAGCACTTCAACAGCTGTGTATCCAGTTAGGTCCTCGAATTCTGGATTTACGTATTCGATCTGCCCATCTGCGTCGGTAAAGAAGACGGCGTGTCCGGTGTGTTCGACCATCTGTTCGAACTTCTGTAGACGTTGCTCGCGTTGCTTCTGTTCGGTGATATTCCGTGTCGATCCGACAATGTGCGAAACCGTTCCATTGACCAGTACCGGTGCGATTCGCGTTTCCCACCACGATCCGCCGTCGAACGTTGACAGGTATTCTTTGTATTGGACAGGCTGTTGTCCGCTGACACACTCTTTGTATTTTTCACGGACATGTGCGCTGTCCGCTTTCCCGGTGATTTCACGGACTGTTTTCCCTTGTAGTTCGACGGCTGAAGTGCCCGTAACTGTCTCGTATGCGGGGTTAACTCGCTTGACACGGAACGTCTCTCCAGCGTTTTCGACTGCGATGACAAACAGCCCGTCTTGTGCGTTGTTGAATAACGTATCTGCCTGTTCTGCCTTGTGTCGATCTTCTGTTATGTCGCTGAGGACAATAGTCACGCCCTCGTCACCCGGGTGGATTCTGACCTTACACCACTGCCCTGCTCTCTGGGGAGAACAATCGAACGAGGCTAGTTCTCCGGTTTCGATTGCCTGCTTGATTGTGTCTCGAACCGTCCTGTCCCTCTGATTCTGGAATACGTCACAAATGTCTTCGCCAAGGAGAGACTCGGCGTCGGCATCAAGCAGTGTCGTCGCGGAACTGTTGACGAATGTGATCCGGAGTGTATCGTCTAGTGCCACGACACCGTCAGACATGCGTTCGAAAATCTCACGTCGCACCTGGTGGTTCTCTTCTGGATTAGTTGCTGGTGATCCTGGTTCGCTCATTGGGATTCTTTTGTATTCTCTGTTCGAGATGTCGTGTCGTGGCCGTTGCTCGTGGCACTATCTTGATCCGTTTCGGTCGGTGCGGGCAGTGGCGGATTTTGCGTCGGGGTCTTTTCAACGAGAGCGAAATAACGACATATATCGCAGACGATCTGTCCGAATATGTCTGGGTTTGTGCTCATGTCTGTGGCACGGTACGTCCGATGCCCGTAATTTCGAAGCGAGCGCCACCTGACTCGCTCTCGGTCGCTCGTATGCTCCACCCGTGAGCATCCACGATCTGGTTGACGATACTCAATCCGAATCCGGTTCCGGATGCCCTCGTCGAATACCCGGATTCGAATACCTGACCGTAGCTCTGCTCTGATATCCCCGGACCGTCGTCCTCGATATATACGCCGTCGTCCAGCGTGCCAACCGTCACCGTGACACCGGAGCCGCCGTGTTCGACTGCATTTCGGAGCAGATTCTCAAACGCTTGTTTCATGCGACTGGGGTCTGCTCGAATCGAGGTCTCCGTGTCGATCTCGACCACGAACGAGGCTGCTTCCGTCTCGACAGTGTCCCAGCATTCCTCGAACAACGGTGCCAGCCGGACCGATTCGACCTCGGTGACGCTTTGTCCTTGACGAGCCAGCGTCAGCATGTCGGTGATCAGCGCCTCCATCCGATCGAGAGCGTCCTCAACGTGTGACATGTGCTCGTTTTCACACTCTTCTCTGGCGAGTTGGAGCCGGCCTTTCGCCACGTTTAACGGATTTCGAAGGTCGTGAGAGACGACGCTGGCGAACTTGTTGAGGCGGTCATTCTGCCGCTTCAATTCCCGAGTTTGCTTTCTCTGGCCGGTGACGTCACGCTGTGTACCGAGATACCGGACGAGAGCGCCATCCCCATCGTACACCGGCGCGACCGTCAACTCGTTCCAGAACGGCGTTCCGTCCTTCCGATAATTCTGGAGTTCGACGGTGATCGGCTCTTCGTTCTCGATTGCCTCTCGAAGCTTGGCGACCGTCTCCTGGTCGGTTCTTTCACCCTGGAGGAACCGGCAGTTCCGACCGAGGACTTCCGTTTGCGGATATCCCGTGATGTCTTCAAACGCCTCATTGACGTACACTATCGGGTTGTCTTCCTGCTGTGGATCAGTCAGGATGAGTGGTGAGTGGGCGTTGTCGATCGCCGTCCGGAGGATCGCCAGTTTACGCTCGGTGGCTCGTTGCTCCGTGATGTCAGTGTTGACCGCGACGAAGTGCGTGATCTCTCCCGACTCGTCTCTCACCGGCGCGATCGTCTGATCGATGATGAACCGTTCGCCGTCTTTCCGCTGGTTAACCACGTCGCTCCGCCAGACGTCGCCGCTGAGGATCGTCTCCCACAGGTCGCTGTAGAACGCCTGATCGTGCTCGCCAGACTTGAGGAGCTGCGGTGTCTCCCCGATCGCTTCCTCAGCGGTGTATCCGGTCAACTCCTCGAAAGCCGGATTAACGAACTCGATGACGCCGTCTCGATCAGTACAGTAAATCGAGTGACCCGAGGCCTCGACAGCCCGCTGAAACTGTCGAAGTTTCCGTTCGCGCTCCTTTCGTTCAGTGATCTCCGTGATGAACCCGACGATCCGAGCGATGTTGCCGTCGCCGTCGTAGATGGGCTTTCCTTGAACGTACACCCACCGTTGGTAGTCCTCGCCTGCGTTGACCCGATGTTCGACTTCAACGGTCTCCCCGTCTTGAAGCCGTTCGACGGCTTGTGCTACCTCTGCCCGATCGTCGGGGTGCGTCGCCTCCAAAAACGACAGCGGATCGTCGCGGAAGCGGTGTATCGGAAGGTCGTACAGCTCCGCAAACGCGGAATTGATGAAGATCACGTCATCCATGTCCGCAGTGACGATCCAGAGTACGTTTTGCGTCTCTTCAGCGAGTTCCACGAGCCATCGTTCGGTCTGGTTTGCGCGTTGCTCTGACCGGCGCTGAGAAACGACGTTGTCGATTCGATTGGCCAGAAGCTCGTAGCGCTCTGCGCCCGTTCGCTTTCGTAGATAGTCCGTTACTCCCTTCGAGATCGCCTTGCTCGCAATCTCTTCGGATCCCTCCCCGGTAAAGAGAATAAATGGAAGATCCGGATACGTCTCGCGGATCTGTTCGAGAAACTCGATGCCGTTGCATCCCGGCATATCGTAGTCGGAGACGATACAATGGACGTCATTCGCGTCGAGATACTCGAGTGCCCCTTCGACACGGTGTTCGCTGTGAACCGATATCGAATCGTGCTTTTTTTCGAGAAACGACGCGCTGAGATCTAAGATCCCTTCGTTGTCATCGACGTGAAGCACGTTGATTTGTTCGCTCCTCGTAGTTGGACCCGTGTTCAACACGCATCCGAACTCGCCCTGCCGTGACTGGGGGTGTCCCTCCGCCCGTGACGTTGGATCTCCGCTAGGCATGTAGATGTGTTACTCTGTCGTGAGTTGCTGAACCGTCTCGCTGATCTGGTCGACGTTCTCTGCTTGTTCCTCGTTTGCCGCGGCAATGGTTTCGACCTCGTTGGCGACCGAATCTGCCTGCTCGACCAATTCGTCGACCATACTCGCCACTTCCTCGGTGCTTGCGGCTTGGTCTCCGGTTGCATCGGAGACCTCGCGGATACCCTGTGACGCCTCTTGGACGGATTCAGCGATGTCTTGTAGCGTGTCCATCGCTGTGGTGACCTGCTCGATTCCCCGATTGACTTCCTCCGTCGTTTCTTTGAGGCTGGTGACTGTTTCTGCCGTGTCTTCTTTGATGTCCGAAACCATCCGTTCGATCGTGCCCGCGTGCTCCTGTGAGTCCTCGGCGAGACTCTTCACTTCGTTTGCAACGACTGCGAACCCGTCTCCCGCTTCGCCGGCACGAGCGGCCTCGATCGAGGCGTTCAACGCGAGCAGATTCGTCTGTGCTGATATGTCGTTTATGACTTCGACAATTTCGTCGATCTCGTTGACGCGCCCTTGGAGCTGTTCGACGTCGGTGGCGACGGTCTGCGCGGAGTCGTCGACCCGTTCCATCATTTCGATCGCTTCCGTTGCAGCCCCCCGACCCTCTTCTGCAAGCTCTTCGGCCTGCTCGCTCACTGCGGCCACTTCGTCTGCCGTCGATGCGATTTCTTCGACAGTGGCGGACATGCCCGAGACTTCGCTTGCGACCTGGTTCATCGACTCCGCTTGCTCTTTGGTTTTCTGACTGATTTTATCTGTACTTTCTGTGATGTTTTCAGCGGTCCGCATGGCCTGCGTTACTTGCGTATCGACATCGTCGATGACCCGGTGTTGTTGTTCCAGTTCGGACTCAAGCTGTTCGCTGTACGACTGGATGTAGGTATCCATAGCCACCTGCTGGTCGAGGTTCATTACTTTCAACATCGACTGCATGCGCTCGGCGAGTTCATCGAGCGCCCCTTCCGGTGTGAGAGATCCGCTCTGCTGTGCCGCAGTGCCGCCGTCCGTCTGTGCGAGATTTGTTTTCAGGTCATCGACGACGGCGTCGATCAGCTGCCGGTAAAAGATACTGTAGGCACCGAGATAGATCTTCGGTCCGAGATCCAGCATATCATGTATTTTCCCGATTCGGGCGCGGGTCTCGAAGTGACTCTGGCCGTACTCTCCGTCGAATAAGCCTTTCAGATACTCTCGCTGGTTCTGTTTGAGCGCTTCGATGCCTTTGCTCGAACGGCCGAATATCTCGAGGGTTTCATCGTACGATTCCAAATGCTCGTAAAAATCCTCAACCGCATCGTCAATGACCGGCTCGACAACGCTGTTCAGCTCCGAAAGTCGCTTCTCGTCTGCTTGCTCAAAGTTTGTGAAGTCCTTCCGCCACGCGATTTGCTGTTGGTCGATCCCAAGTTCATCTATCAACCGTGTCCCGTCTACCTGTTTTCGATCCTCCGCTGTTATCCTGTCAGCCATTCCCAGTCTAGGAACACACCACACACACATCATCGTCTGGGCTTGTATACGAGGGTTTTCTTCTCTAAAACCCGAACATGTGGGGGTTGTATCTACGTATCGAGCGAACTCTCGACACCATGTAACAGCTCGCCAAACAGCGTCTGTTCTGCCCGCTGGATATGTTCGTGGAATGTCGAGTTTGAAAACTCGAGCATCTCTGCGAGTTCCGTCCCACTCATACGCCGAGGTGACTCGAAGTATCCACACCGGTAGGCCGTTTCTACGACTTCGCGCTGCCGAGGGGTGAGAGATTCGAGCACGCCCGTTGGTGCTCCGTTTTTTGTATCGAGTGCGGTATCGGACTCCCGCTTAGCGAGCAGTTGGGCGTCAGTAAACTCCGACATGATCAGATCGATCGCCTGCCGGGACCCCCCTGTCTTCGGAACTTCCAGTGCCAACTGGCACCGAGTCCCGTCAGCGACCAGTCGGCGTACGACAAATCCTCTGTCGGACAGCGCCGCGCCGATACACAGTTCCGTCAACCGAAACCGAACCAACGTGTCATTCGTCCGCTGCATCAGAGTGGCGCTCTCGATCTCGTCCAACTGCTCTGCCGCGTGAACGACCTCTTCCGGCGTTCCGTGATCGACGCTGGCGAAGGCGAGCGCCGACGCCTCCGTCCGTGCGACGATCGAGGTAATTGTAATCTCACACCCGAGAGCGGTAGCGAGCCGACAGAACAGGGTGGAGTCGTCTCTGATCTCGAACTCCAACTCCATCGTCTGTGTCGTATGCAGGGCCGCTTTTTGCTCGATCGTCGCAGCCGTGTGAGCAACCAAATCGCAGAGTTCCCGTAAGACGGACCTCAGCGAATCCGGGAATCCAGACGTCGTTCCCGCGTACACGGTGAGAACACCGTAGAATGCGTCCTTGTAAATCAGAGGGATACTCATGACGGATCGGAACCCCCGTTTTATCGCCTCTTTTTGCCAGTCGCTGTGTCGAACGCTGGTCGCGGTATTTGACTGGTGACGCACTTCCCGAGACTGCGTGGCCTGTACCGCCGGCTCAGTGTCTGTCCCCTCATCTAACGTGAGAGAGACACTGTCGAGATAGTCTTTTCCCGCGCCAGCCTGCGCGTGTGGGGCCACCGTTTTTGTTTCGAGATCCGTGTGACCGACCCAAGCGAACTCGATCGAATCCGACGTGACGAGACACTCACAGACCGCCTGCTCGAGTTCGCCTCGCGTGTCCGCATGGACGATCTCGTGGCCGATATCCCGGATCCGTTGATTCAACGACTCGACTTTCTCCAACTCCCGTTTGTGGTCTTCGAGGTCTTGCTCCCGTTCGTTGCGGTCGAGCGCCCCTTCCGTCACAGCACCCAACGTCTCTACGAGTCTGACCGTCCAGTCGTCGAACCGCTCCG
The DNA here is from genome assembly GCF_000746205.1 of Halorubrum sp. BV1. Lineage (NCBI taxonomy): Archaea > Methanobacteriati > Methanobacteriota > Halobacteria > Halobacteriales > Haloferacaceae > Halorubrum > Halorubrum sp. BV1. The sequence goes on along the minus strand of NZ_KN050825.1, from coordinate 403,806 downwards.
GTCGGGCGTCGCCCGCGATGAGAACGCCCCAATCGCCGATCGGAACGGCGAGTTCACTCCGGAGTGCTCGCTCGAACTCGTACTCCGTCTGCCGTGTTCGGAAGTCATCGACGACGGCGGTCTGTCCCGATGTGAACGCATCCCATTCGACGCCATCTCCGGGTTCGAAGGGAGGCAGGTGGGCGAGCTGCTCAGGAGCGTCGCTTGCGCTTGCATGGACAGTCGGCCTGAGTTTCCACTCATCTTCGCCGAACGCATAAAATGCGACAGTAGAGACATCGAGGATATCGGCCAGCGTCTCCACCGCCTTTCGCGTTGTCTCCGGTCCCTCCTCGGCGTTGAACAACTCCTGGATGGCATCGTTGAGCGTCGCTATCCGGCGCTGGTACTCAAATTGGTCACTGACGTCCTGTATCATCTTAAAAACGACGTCGTCACCCTCTAGCTCTATCCTCTTCGTAGTGATCTCGACGGGGACCTCGTCGCCGCCTGCTGTGACGATAGTCGTTGGCGAACCGTCGGGTAGGTGTCGCCACGTCTCTTTTCGCTCGGTTGTGTCCGTGAATATCGAATCGTATCCGTCGCGGTTCTCGGCGGGATGCACAGACGCTCGGTTTTCCCCGATGAGATCGGCTGCCGGACGGTCGAGAAGTGTCCCGGCAGCCTCGTTCGCTTCGAGAATATCTCCAGTCGTGGGATCGACAGCAACTACCGGAACTGGTGCCATCTCCAGTAGCTTCTGATAGCGTTTTTCTGCCCGCTGTCGGGCCTGTTCCTGCTCCTTGCGTTCGGTGACATCTCGGAAATAGACGGCTATTCCTCCGTCGCTGTTCGGATACGCCTGCACGTCGAACCATCCATCGAGCGCCGGATAGTACTCGGTAAACGAGGTCGGTTCACGGGTGTTCATCACCGCTCGATACCGGGCTTCGAATGGCGTGTCTCGGACGGTTTCGAACACGTCCCAGATACTCCGGCCGAGTATCTCTGCTTCGGACGTGTCCAGCAGTGTCTCGGCCTGATCACTGACGAACGTGAACTGCCAGTCGGCGTCCAGTTCGAATATTCCGTCGGTAACCCGGTCGATAACCTGCTTTCGCTTGCGTTCTTGTCGTTTGCGCTCGGTGATGTCCTCTTGTGTCCCCAAAAATCGGACGAGTTCCTCGTCGGTGTCGTACACCGGAGTGATCGTAACGCTATTCCAGAACTCGGTTCCATCTTTTCGATAGTTGCGGAGTTCCGCTGTCACCTGCTCTTGGTTGTCGATGGCTTCTCGAAGCTTTCTAACTGGTTCCTCTCGGGTGCTTTCGCCTTGGAGAAAACGACAATCTTGGCCGATAACCTCCGATTCTGAATATCCAGTTATCTGTTCGAATGCTTCGTTTGCATACGAGATGGGAGTATCGTCTGCTCCCGGCTCCGCCATTATAAGGGGCGAATTTGCCTTCTCGATTGCCCGCCAGAGGAGGTCCTTCTCGCGTTCCTGTTCCTTGCGTTCGGTGATGTCTGTTGTAGTGCCAAACCATTCGACGATTTCACCGTCCTCCAGTATTGGCACCGCTCTTGAATGCGTCCACCCTGTGGTGCCATCAGCGCATCGTATCCGGTGTTCCAATTCGAACGGGCTCTGTGTCTCGATCGCCTCGTCGATCGCCTGCTTCACCCGAGCGTGGTCCGTTTCTGGGACATACGCTTGCCATGTGCTTGGCCGATCGGTCGAGACGAAATTATCCTCGGCAAGTTGGTAGATCTCCGACCAGTCTGGACTCATCCGATAGATGCCATCTGTCGTGGCTCTCATCAGCGCATCGAGCCGGTTTTTACTCTCGTATACTTCCTGTACGGCGCGTTTTTCTCCCGTCACATCGTCGAACAAAACAGCGACCGTATGATCGTCAGGCTCCCCGACACGATACATGTGAGCATCTATCCACTGATCATCGAGCGTCTCGAAACGCGTTATGAACCGGGTGGATTCGCCCGTCTGTGCGACGGTGGTGTACGCATCGAATATGTGGGCGTCGCTGTCTGGCACCAACTCGCGTACCGATTTGCCTTCTGTATCTTGCAAGCCGGTGAGCGCTTCGAATGCTGAATTCGATTCAACGAACCGGTAGTCTACCGGCTGGCCGTCCTCGTCGAAGTCGAACGTAATAACACAGATAGCTTTGTCCAGTGACTGGAACAGCGCCCGATACGTCTCGTCCGTTTGCTGCTCCGCGCCTCTGTCTCGCTCGACTGGTCGCCACCAAACACGGCCGCGGGCACCGACTTTTTTGGTCTCAAGTGTGCCATCTTCGACGAGCGTCTCAAGTTTATTATAGATCGTTCGGTCGGTACAGTCGAACGATTCGGCGACTTCCGGTGTGGTGAGCGGCGTGCCGGGCGGTCCGAGCGCGTTGAACACGTCGCTGACCTCCGAAAGTGTGGGAACCGAACTCATATCCCTTGTTACATGAGAACAAAAATAATAGTTCCGTCAACAGAATACACGGAGTTCGTTGCTCTGGAACCGGAATCCGTATAAAATCTCAGCAAGCTGCCGTCGATACACCCGTGACTTCTCGTCGCGATCGTCGAAAAAACCAGGAATCGGCCGGTATCGAGCGCGCGGTGGCCCGATTACAGGATGCCGGCGGCTTCTGCGGTCTCGACGATGTCCTGTGCCATCTTGTTCGTCGCCTCGTCGACCATCTGGCCGTCGACGCTCACTGCGCCCTTGCCTTCTTCCATCGCCTCGGCGTAGGCGTCGACGATCCGCTTTGCGCGCTCGGCGACCTCCGGGTCCGGCGCGAACACTTCGTTGCCGATCTCGATCTGCGACGGGTGGATCGCCCACTTGCCGTCACAGCCGATCATGTTGGCGTTGTTGGCGGACTCGCGGAACCCTTCGGGGTCTTCGATGTCGGCGTACGGGCCGTCGAGGCACGGCAGACCAGCGGACTTGGCCGCAGAGTTACACTCGGAGAGCGCGTGGTGCCAGTAGTGTCCGGGGTACTCCGGGAACTGCCCGATGTCGAGTCCGGGCGTGCCCATCGCCGCGGAGTAGTCGCCGGGGCCGAAGATGATAGAGGAGAGGCGGTCAGAGGCGTGTGCGATGTCGTGGACGTTGTGGATCCCCTCGCCGTCCTCGATCTGGGGTTCGAGGCCGATGCCGCCGACCTCGAGGTCGTTGTTCACTTCGATCTGTTCGAGGAGGTTCTCGACGGTGTGAATGTCGCTCGCGGACTTCACCTTGGGCACGATGATGTCGTCGATGTACTCGCCCGCCTCGCCGACGACGGTGATCAGGTCGTCGTACCACCACTGGGTGTCGATACCGTTCATCCGGAAGCTGAGAACCTTGTCGCTCCAGTCCTCCTCGCGGGCGGCCTCGATGAGCGGCGCGCGCGCGTCGGGCTTGGCGTTCGGCGCGACGGAGTCTTCCAGATCGAGGAAGACCTCGTCAGCGTCGCTGTCGGCCGCCGAATGCATCATTTTCTCGTCGCTCGCGGGCGTTGCTAGCTGCGTCCGACGAAGAGTAACGTCCGTCATGTGTGACAAATGGAGGTCGAACACGCACGAAAATAAATCTACCTCACTTGGTTTTCTCTGAGACGAAAACGAGTACTTCTCGTCCGGTCGATCCCGGTCGCGGTGCGGAGGCAGCGGAGGCAAAGCGGGCAGCGGAACGGAGGCGAAGCGGTCGCGACTCCCGGCGCGCGGTCAGGGTTCGAGGACGACCCGGAACCGCGCCTCGTTGTCGATCATGCGGTTGTACGCCGCGTCGACTTCCTCCAGTCCGTACGTCTCTATCTCGGGCGTGATCTCGCGGAGCGCGCTGAACTCCAAGGTGTCTTGCGAGTCGCGGGCGTGGCCCGACCCCCACCCCTCGACCGCGCCGAGCGATCCGACCAGTTCCTGGACGTTCACCGACACCGGTTCGCCCGGCACTCCGACGGCGACGACCGAGCCGTCGATCCCGAGCCCGCCGACGACTGACTCGATCGCGTCGCTCGCCGGCGCGGTCGAGAGGACGACGCTCGCGCCGCCGAGTTCCTGCAGTCGCGCCGCCGGATCGGCCTCTGCGGCGTTCACGAAGTGGTCAGCGCCCAACTCGCGGGCGAGCGGCTCCTTGTCGGGGCTTCGCGAGATCGCGACGGTCTCGTACCCGGCCGCGTGCGCGTACTGCACGCCGAGGTGTCCGAGTCCGCCGACGCCGACGACGGCGACGAGGTCGCCGGGCCGCGCGTCGCTGTTTCGCAGGGCGTTGTACGTGGTGACCCCGGCACAAAGCAGCGGCGCGGCGTCGACGGCGTCGAGGTCGTCGGGGATCGCCGCCAGCGCTTCGGCCGGGACCGTCGCGTACTCGGCGTACCCCCCGTCGAACGTGAGGCCGGTGACCTCCGCGTTCTCGCACTGAAGGAACTGCCCGCGTCGGCACGGGTCGCAGGTGAAACAGTGGCCGCCGTGCCAGCCCGCGCCGACGCGCTCGCCCGACTCCCACGCGCCCACGTCGTCGCCGACGGCGTCGATCCGGCCCGCGATCTCATGCCCCGGGATCCGCGGGTAGCTCACGCCGGGGAACGTCCCCTCCTTGACGAAGGCGTCGCTGTGACAGATCCCGCAGGCCTCGACCGCGACACGGACCTCGTTCGGGCCGGGCTCTGGAACCTCCCGCTCGACCATCTCGAACTCGCCGCCCGCCTCCGGTACGACCGCGGCTCGCATGGTGTCCGTCATCGCTCGTCTGTCCGGGCGACGCGCGGGAAAAGCTGGCGGCGGCGGCGATCCGGATGCCGAAACGCGCCGGACGTTTCTCGCGGTTGAAACGACATATCAAATATAATACAAACGCTTAACTCGGGGCGGCGGTCACCCGCGACCGACGATGACGACGAGCGGGAACGGCGACGCCGCGAGGAACCGGGCGACGGGTGGGATCGAGACGCGGTCGAGCTGCGAGACCCGAGGGACCGAGACGAGCGGAGCCGAGCGCTCCGAGGCCGAGACGTGAGCGAGGGGCCGACGCTTCGTATCGGCAGCGAGGCGGACGACGACCCGCCCGGCGCGGTGCCCGCGCCCGTCCCGCCGGACGACCCGGAGGCGTGGTACGCGCCCGATGTCCGCGCGCAGTACGAACCAGCGCCCGGGGTCGTCGCGACGGTGCGCGAGCGCGACGGCGGGCGGTTCGGATACGACGTGCGCGAACCGCCGCTCTCGCCGGCCGACGAGCGCGCGCTCGACCGCGTCCGCGACCACTTCTCCGCGGTCCGTCACCGTCGACCGCTCACGCGGGTCGGGGTGGTGGAGCGCGCCGCCGCCGGCTTCGAGCCCAAGTACGAGCGCGCGCTCGACCGGCTGCTCGACGCGAGCGCCGACTCGCGCCGCCGGATCGGCTACCACGCCCTCCGCGACCTCCGGCTGCTCGGCGAGTTGACCCCCGTCGCGCTCGACGACCGCATTGAGATCGCCGACGTCGGCGACGAGCGCGAGCTGGTCATCCACACGGAGACGTTCGCGCCCCTCGAAACGGGGATCGACGCGGACGCCCCGTACGTCGAACGGGTCGCGGCCGAGCGGCTCGCGCAGTACGCCGTCGAGTTCGCCGGCCTCTCCGTCGACGTGGTGATCTACCGCGAGCGGCTGCTCGGCTCCGACGCCTTCGAGACGAAGTACGCCGCGCTCGAACCCGATCTCCTTCCGGGGGACGCGGCGCTCATCGAGGAGTGTAAAGCGCGGATCTGGGAGACGTCGGTGAACGGCGTCGTCGACGATCGCGAGGCGTTCGTCGCCGCGCACGCCCGGCGGTTTCTCACGCAGCGGCTCACCGCCCGCGACACCCGCGCGTGGCTCGACGCGGCGGCTCACCGGGTGCGTTCGGCGCTCGCGGCGCGCGGCTTCGCGGTCCCCCCGGTTGACTCCCGATACGCCCGCGACCGCCTCGACGACCTCGCGTACTACGTGCTCCGCGACTTCGTCGGCGAGGGGATACTGACCGTTCCGATCCGCGACCCGAACCTCGAAGACGTGGAGGCGAACCGGGTCGGCGAGCGCGTGAAGGTCGTCCCGCGCTCGTCGGTCCTCCGGCGCGGCGACGAGGGCACGCCGACCGAGTCCGCCCGCACCGCGGGGCGGCGGGTTCCGACAAATCTCGCGTTCGCCGACGAGACCGCGTTCGTCAACGTCGTCACCGGGCTCGCGGCCCGCGACGGAACCGAACTCAACGCCTCGACGCCGTCCGCGAAGGTGAACCTCGACGTCGACGGCGTCGAGGAGACGGTTCGGTGTGCGGTGGCGCTGCCGGTCATCTCCGAGGGCGGCCCGCACGTCTCGATCCGCAAGCAGTCGCCGGACGCGCTGACGCCGGTCGACCTGATCGACCGCGGGACCCTGTCGGTCGACCTCGTCACGCTGTTGTGGCTGCTGTACGAACACCGCGGCGTCGTCCTCTTCGCGGGGCCGACCGGCGTGGGAAAGACGACGCTTCTCAACGCGCACACGCCATTCATTCCGTTCGACGATCGCCCCGTCTCGATCGACGAGGGATCGAGGGAGGTCCGACTCCCGCACGAGACCGGGGTGTCGCTCACGACACGCGACCACGAGGACGCCTACAAGGCGGTGAGCATGTCGGACCTGATGACCGAGGCGAACTACCTCAACCCTGATATCGAGGTGATAGCCGAGATCAACACGCCGGCGAGCTTCGAGACGTTCGCCGAGACGCTGAACACTGGCCACGGCGTGATCGGAACGACGCACGCCGAGGACGTGGAGTCGCTCGTCAATCGCGTGATAGAGCGCGGGCTCCGACCCTCGCTGTTGCGCGAGATCGACGTGGTCGTTTTCCCCCGACAGGTCGGCGGCGAGCGCTACGTCTCGCGGGTTGTCGAACTGCTCTCGGCCGACGAGTACGAGGCGCTCGATCCGGACGCGAAACACAGCCCGACCGGGGATCCGAAACACGGCGGGGCCGGCGTCGTCGACAAAGGCGATACCACGGTGTACTACAACACGGTCGTGTGGCGCACTCCCGACGGCGAGTTCCGATTTCCGGGCGCGCCGGGGTCTGACCCGTCCGCTTCCGGCGGCGTCGGTTCGGGATCGTCGCAGCCGCGGGCGGAGCGAGCGCTCCACGCGTTCGCCCGCTTGGCCGCCCGAACCGACCGCGACGTCGACGACGTGGCCGCCGAGTTCGCCGCCAAGCGCCGCTACGTCGAGTACCTCGTCCGGGAGGGCGTCGACGACGCGGACGACCTGTTCGAGTTCCTCGCCGACCTCCGCACCGACGAGGCCGCGACCGTCGAGCGAGCCGCGCGCACGATGCGCGATCGGCCGGGACGGGGATCGCCGTGAGCGCGGGTCCGCGATCCGGAGTTGGCGACCCCGCCGACCCGCCGGATGCGGGGGGCACGCTCGCCGCCGCGGACGACGACCTCCCGCGGAGCCGGCGCGCGTCGGTCGCAGACCGCGTGCTGTACGCGCTGTTCGCCCGTCACGCGAGCGACCGCGGCCACGCCGCGGACCGCAAGCGCTACCGCGGGACCGCGCTCGGGACGGGATTCGAGACCTACCTGTCGCGGGTGTACGGGCTCTCGTGGCTGATCTGCGTCGTCGTCGCCGTCCCGACGCTCGTCGTCGCGTCGGGCGTGACGCCGTCGCTTCTCGCCGCGGTCGACGCACTGATTCGGGGCGACACACCGATTCCGGCGGCCCGTTCGCGACCGTGGATCGCGCTCGGGATCGCCGCGGCCGCCGGCCTCCTCGCGAAGCGCGCGACGGTGCGACTTGGCGGCGTTCACCTCCGGTGGCTGACGGTAACCCGGCGGACCGACATCGAGCGGACGCTCCCCGGAGCAGTCAGGTACCTCGAACTGCTCTCCTCCGGGAGCGACGGGCCGCGCGCGATGGTCGCGAACGTCGCGGCGAGCGACGCCTACGGCGGAACTGCGACCTCTCTGCGGAAGGCGCTCACCGCGGCTCGACTCGCCGGCAGCCTCGACGAGGGGCTCCGCCGAGTCGCGCGCGATACGCCCTCGCGAGAGCTGCTCGCGCCATTCCTTCTCAAGTTCCGCAAGCACGCCGCCACGGGCGACGCGGCGCTCGCGTCGTACCTCCGAACCGAGAGCCGAATGCTGGCACACCGGCAGGACCGCGCCCGAAAGCGGGCCAGACGATTCTTGGAACTGCTCACGGAGCTTTTCGTCGCGGTACTCGTCCTCCCGGCGCTGCTCGTGATCGCGGCGACGGCGCTCACCGTGGTGATCCCGGAGTTCCTCCCGCCCGTGGACACGCCTGTCGGCGTGGTTCCGACGCGCGCGGTCGTGCTCTACGGGGCGGTCGTCTTCCTCGTCGGGCTCGGGCTCGCGGGCGCGGTCGCCGTCGGGACGCTCCGCCCGCCGAACCAGCGCGCGAGCTACGACCGGCCCGGATCGCTGCGGGCGGCCCTCGCCTCCGCCGGGCGCAACCCGGCGAGCACCGCGGTCGTGGCCGCGCCGTTCGCGGTCTGTCTCGCCGCGTGGCTCGCGGTCTCGGGGTACACCCTCGTCAACGTGGGCCTTCTCGCGTACGCGGGGTTCGCGGTCCCTGTCGGCGTCGTCGCGGGACGGCGCACCCGGATCGACGACGCGAAGGACCGCGAACTCGCCGACTTCGTCCACGCCGTCTCCGGGCATGTGGCACACGGCCGACCGTTCCCGGACGCGGTCGAGGCCGTCGCGGGCGACGCCGACCTCGGGGTGTTAGACGGCGACGTCGCCGCCCTCGCGTTCGCCCTCCGATCGACGACCGCGACGGGTGCGGTCGGGCGGTTGGCAGGGGAGGCGGGGCCGGGGAGAGCGGGAGAGACGGGGCCGGGGAGACCGAGGGCGACAGACGCCGAGGAGACGACGGACGTTCGTGCGGCCGCGGTCGGCCGGTTCGTCGACCGCGTCGGGACGCCGCTCGCCGAGGGGACGCTCGGACTCGTCACGGGCGCGTTGAACGCCGGCAGCGACGCGGACGCCGTCTTCGAGACGCTCCGGATCGAGGTCGGGCAGCTGTACAGCGAACAGCGTGCGCTCCGGTCGTCGATGCACCCCTACGTCGCGGTCGGCTGGGCGGCGGCCGCGCTGGTCGCGGGCGTCGTCGCCGTCGTCAACACCCAGGTGATCGACGCGGCGCGGCTCGCGGAGGTGGCCGCCGCCACCGACTTCGTGACCGAACCCGAGACGGTCCACCCGGACCTCGAACGATTCCGACTGTACGTCGTCACACAGGCGACGGTGCTCGCGTCCGGCTGGTTCGCCGGCACCGCCTCGCGCGGTCGATACGCGGCGCTCTTACACTCGGGGGTCCTGGTCGCGCTCTGTTATGCGGCGTTCACGCTCGGCGGGCTGTTGTGAACTGCCCGCTGTCAACTCATGACGAGCCGGCGGCCAACGTGTGATTCACCGCGTCCCCCGGCTCGGATGAGCGCGAGGAGAGCGCCGCGCCGAGTCGCTCGTCGGCCGCGAGCACCCTGTCGGTCACGCATCTCGCCGAATCCATGTTCGTTCACTTTTTTGGACAGATGTTGAGGCAATACGTGTAAAATACATGTTCTTAGCGTGTTTATCCACGATCTGTCTCTGGTGTCGTTGTGTATTCACTATTCTGGTGGAACTGTTTTCTGTCGCACCGTCGGTTCCGGTGGCTATCGCCTCGAAAAGTCGGCGTTCGTTCGGGTCTCCTGATGCGGCGAGCTCGCCGCCGACTCAGCGCTTATCCGTCGGCAGTGCGGACGACCCGCCGTGACCGATCGCCACAGTGACGTCGACCGCCGCACCGAGGCTGACCGCCACAGTGGCGTCGACCCCTGCACCGACGTCGACCGCGACGCCGCGCTCGCCGCGGGCGCTGCGCTGTTCAACGAGGGTCACACCCTCGCGGCGCACGACCCGTGGGAGGCGGCGTGGCTCCCGCTCGACTCCGGTTCCGACGAGCGGCTGTTCCACGGGCTGATCGCGGCCGCCGCGGCGACGCACCACGCGACGGCGCGAAACTGGTCCGGCGCGGTCGGCTGTGCGGCGAACGCGGTCCGGTATCTCGGCGCGCTCGACGGTAGGCCTGACGGCAACGCCGACGTCGACGCACCCGACACCCTCGACACGGCGCGTGCGGCCGACGCGACCGCCGAGATCGACACAGGCCCCGTCCACGACTGGTGTCGGCGACTCGCCGCCGACCCGGAGGTGATCGAACGCGCGAGCCCTCCGGCAATTCGGGTCGACGGTGCGGTCCCGGCGTTCGACGACCTCGACCTTCCGGCGACGCTGCTCGCCGCCCCCGCGCTTGCCGGCTCGGTCGACGCCGCCAGCGAGGCGACCGTCGAGGCGGCGGCGCGGCTCGCACGCGAGGAACGCGGGACCGGACGAACGACCATCGCGGAGCTGCTCTTCGCGTTCTGCCGTGCTCCGTCGTCGCGCCCGCAGGTGGCCGCACGGCTCGCGGACCACGTCGAGCGCGAGCGGCGAAAACGGCGAGACGTCGAGGGATTGTTTTGAGCCTCCAGCCGCCCGATCAGGCCCCGTCGGTCGGCGTGTCCGGATCGGAGGGGAAGTTGGGTTCCGCGGCGGTGTCGTCGATCGGTCGGCTCCGGCCGTCGTTGCCGTCTTTCGGCTCGCCCTCGAAGGTGTAGTTCGCGGAGTTATCGGCGGGGTCGTAGCCGAGCGCCTCGCGGGCGCGCTCGATGGAGTAGTACCGGCGGTCGTTGTCCGAGATTCCGTAGACGATCTCGTAGCCGTACTCCGCCTGCAGGCAGCGATCGAACAGGTGCGCGCAGTCGCGGTGTGAGAGCCACATCGCCTGTCCGCGCTCGTACTCCCGCGGCGGGTGGTCCTTGGTGAGGTTGCCGATGCGGACGCAGACGACGCGCATCCCGTGTTCGTCGTGGTAGAGCCGCCCGAGCGCCTCACCGGTCGCCTTCGAGACGCCGTAGAGGTTCCCCGGCCGCGGCAGTTCGGTGCCGTCGAGCCGGTAGTTGTCGTCCGTGCGGTACAACTCGGGGGTCCGGTCGTCGGTCTCGTAGCCGCCGACCGCGTGGTTCGAGGAGGCGAACACGAAGCGGTCGACGCCGGCGTCGACGGCGGCGCGCATCACGACCTGCGTCCCGTCGATGTTGTTCCGGAGCACCGAGTCCCACGGGGCGGTCTTCCGCGGGTCGCCGGCGAGGTGGACCACGGCGTTGACGTCCGCCATCGCCTCCCCGACCGCGCGCTCGTCGGTGATGTCCGCGACGTACAGGTCGGCGTCGGTAACGCCGTCCGGCACTTTCGCTCGCGGGAGCGGCTCCCGGTCGAGGAGCCGCCAGTCGTACTCGCCGCCGATGCCGTCGAGGATGGCTTGTCCCACCCGTCCCCCGGCACCGGTCAGCAGGACCGGCTCGTCCATTCGCTCGTCAATGGGCGCGAGACGGGCATATAATGCACGGTTCGACCGTGCACGGACCGACCCGTGCAGACGGCCGCTAGAGCTTCTCGCGGGAGATATTGACGCCGGTCGGCGTGACGACGATCTGGTCGTCGCCCTTCTGGACGATGTCGCCGTCGACCTCTTGGGCGACCTGTCGCAGCTCGTCGATGATGTGTTCGATAGTCCGGTCCGACGTGGAGTGGCGAGTGATGTCGGCGATGACGAAGTCCCCGTCGTAGACGGCGTCTTTGATCGGGATGATGTCGCTCTGGTCGCCGATCTCGGCGATGTGTACCTGCATGCCCGTTTCCGCGTGCGCCTCGGCGAAGTCGTCGAGGTCGAGTTCGACGTAGTCGTCGACGGAGCGGTTCCCGCCGCCGCCGAGGATCTTGCTCATAATACCCATACACACCACACGACGAGGTCGGACATTAGTTCTTACGTCAGACGCCCCCTCACGCGGAGTCGTCGAGCCGCGCCTGCCACTCTTGGACCCGCGAGAGCAACTCCACCGGCGCGGTTGCCGCGACGTCGACGTCGCTCAGCTCCTCGATCACGGCCTCGGTCTCCGGATCGATTCCCCCGGTGTCGTCTCCATCATCCCCCGACTCGGCCGCGGCGGCGACCGCGCCACCCGCCGCCGTCTCGCCGCCCATCGCTTCGCCGTCCGCTGCCGTTCCGTTCTCTGTGCCGTCCGCCGACGGCGCATCGCTCTCCGCGTCTCCGACGAACGACCCGGACGAGAGGTCGAAGACGACCTGTTCGGTCTCTGCTGGATCCCGGCTCCCGCCGTCGCCGCCCCCGCCTCTCGCCTCTATCGCCTTCTCCTCGCGGAGGCGGTCGAGCACCGCGTCGGCCCGCTCGACGACCGGGTCCGGAACTCCGGCCAGGTCCGCGACGTGGACCCCGTACGACCGGTTCGTCGGACCGTCGCGGACGGTGCGGAGGAACGTCACGTCGCCGTCGCGCTCGTCGACGGCGACGTGCACGTTCGCGACGCGCGGGAGGTGATCGGCCAGCGTGGTCAGCTCGTGGTAGTGCGTGGCAAAGAGCGTGCGGGCGCGGACCTCGTTGTGCAGGTACTCGGTCGCCGCCCACGCGATCGAGATCCCGTCGTAGGTGGCGGTGCCGCGGCCGACTTCGTCCAATATCACGAGTGAATCCTCGGTCGCCGAGTGGAGGATGTTCGACAGCTCCTGCATCTCCACCATGAACGTCGACCGTCCCTGTGCTAGTTCGTCGAGCGCGCCGACTCGGGTGTAGATCCCGTCGACGAGCCCGACCTCAGCCGCGCGGGCGGGCACGAACGACCCCGCCTGCGCGAGCAGTTGGATCAGCGCGGCCTGCCGCATGTACGTTGACTTCCCGCTCATGTTCGGCCCGGTGACGATGAGGAACCCGCTGTCGGCGTCGAGCGTGAGGTCGTTCGGCACGAAGTCCGTCGTCCGCTCGACCACCGGGTGCCGGCCAGCCTCGACCGCGAGGCGGCGATCGTCTGTCAGGTCGGGGCGCGTCCAGTCGTTGCCGGCCGCGTGGGTCGCGAGCGAGGCGAGCGCGTCGAGTTCGGCGATCGCTCGCCCAACGTCCTGCAGCAGTTCGCTGTCGTCGGCGATCCGCTCGCGGAGGGCCTCGAACAGTTCGTACTCCAACTCGCCGCGGGCCTCCTCCACGCGGAGCACCTCGCGCTCGCGTTCGGCCAGTTCGTCGGTGACGAACCGCTTCGAGTTCTTCAGCGTCTTGATCTCGCGGTAGTGTTCGGGGACCTGATCGGCGACCGACTTGCCGACCTGAATGTAGTAGCCGTCCGTCTTGTTGCGGTCGACGGTGACGTGCGTGAGCCCGTACTGTTTCTTCTCGCGGTCCGCGAGCGTGTCGAGCCACCCTTTCGCCTCCTCGTGGCTCGCGATCAGCTCATCGAGGTCGGCATCGTATCCTTCACGTATCAGCCCGCCCTGCGTCGTCGTCTTCGGCGGGTCGTCGGCGAGCGCGTCGGAAAGCTCCTCGCGCCACTCGGCCGCGCGGTCGCGGTCGATCCCGTCGAGGACCGCCGCGACCGGCGAGTCGGCGAGGTCGCCTCCGGAGACCGCGTCTGCGAGCGCGGGGACCAACGCGAGGGTGTCTCTGACCGAGAGCAGTTCGCGCGCCCCCGCGCTCCCGCTCGTCGCCCGCGCGGCCAGCCGTTCGAGATCGGCCGCCTCGCCGAGCGTCTCGCGGAGTCGGTCGCGCGCCAGCGCCGCGGCCGCAAGCGACTCGACCGCGTCGAGCCGCCGCTCTAGCGTATCGCGGTCGCGCCGCGGTCGCGTGAGCCACTCACGGAGCAGCCGGCCGCCGGCCGCGGTGACCGTCTGGTCTATGGTCTCGAACAGCGTCCCCTCGTCGTCGCCGCGCATGGTCTCCGTGATCTCCAGGTTGCGCTGGGTGGTTGCGTCGAGCTCGACGTGGTCGTCGTCGCCGTAGGCGGTGAGCCGCGTCATCGACGCCAGCACGCCCGCGCCGGTCTCCTCGACGTAGCCGAGCACCGCGCCCGCCGCCCGCAGGGCCAACTCGGAGTCTATCCCCACGCTGTCTGCGGTCTCGCGGCCGAACTGCTCGCGGACCGCGTGGGTCGCTCGACCGGGCGCGAACGCCTCGGCGTCGAAAAGCGAGACGGACCCGGACAGATCCTCGCGGACCGCGGCGAGCAGGTCGTCGTCGTTCCGAAGCTCCGGTCCGGGTAACACCTCTGCGGGGTCGAACCGGTACAGCTCCGCCCGCAGGTCGCCCGCGTCGGCGACCTCGGTGACGAGGAACCGACCGGTGGTGACGTCGGCCAGCGCGAGCCCGTAGGGGCCCTCGGTGCTCCCGACCGCGTCACCGCCGCCGTCGTCGTCGCCCCCCACGACCGCCGCGAGGTATCGCGCGTCGTCGCCCGTCGTCTCCAAGATGGTGCCGGGCGTGACGATCCGCGTGATCTCGCGAGCGTGCCCGTCGTCGGTCTCGTACTGGTCGGCGACGGCGACGCGGTAGCCCCGCTCGACGAGCGCGCTCACGTACGGCGTCAGCTCCGAGAGCGGCACGCCCGCCATCGGGTACGACGAGCCGTGCGAAGACTTCTGTGAGACGGTCAAGTCGAGCTCGTCTGCGACCAGTTCCGCGTCGTCCGCGAAGAACTCGTAGAAGTCGCCACACTGCATTGCGAGGACGTCTGCGTCCGTCTCCGCCTTGAGATCGAGGAACTCCCCGACGATCCCCGTAGCCATACAGCGTACTCCCGCCGTGGGCGGGTAAAACCCTGCGGGTGGCGGCCGACTCGGCGGTCGGCTGCGCGCTGTCCCGCCGCCTCGCCGACCCCTCGCCCCGCCTCGCCGACTCCTCGTTCCGCCTCGCTGGCCCCTCTCCCCGCCGCGGCGTCACTCGGCGTTTCGTCACGCGATCACCCGATCCGGTTCCGTCTCGTCACCGTCCGGTGGACGGCCCCGGAGATACCGAACAGCGCCGCGAACAGCCCCGCGTACGCGTAGCCGGACAGCCACGCGAACGGGACGGTCCCGATCCACGCCGCGCCGGCCAACAGTCCGCAGACGACTCCGAGCCCGAGGTAGTACTCGCCCCAGAGGATCTCGTTTTGCCCGACGATCTCGAGGTACACGTCCAGGTCGCGTCCCTCGTCGGTGAGCGAGGCGAGCCCCCTGTCCGGCTCGTACTCGATGAACCCGCTTTTCGCAAGCTTCGGGAGGTGAGACTGGTGGAGCGCGGTGTACACGCGCTTGCGCTGTTTGTACGTCACCGCCGGGATCTCGACCTCGTTTTCCCATGCGGCGATCTGTTCGGCGATATCTCTGACTCGCGCTTCGGCGTCGACCTGCTTCAGATACCGGATCGTGTGCCGACGCCGCCGATTGCTCAGCGCCGAGAACACCTCATCGCGGGAGGGTTCTCCGCTCTCGGTCACGGGAGGCTTTTCGATGGTCGTGAGTTGTGATGTCATAGCTCAGGCACAGTATCTCACAGAGATGTTTACCCCATATAACATATCAGTTTCCCTCATAGAGATACATCTCAGAAACCCGTGTGTAGTGCTATCTCGTGTCTATTCTGTGGCTGTACTGGAACTGTGTGTCATCTTTCCAGACCATTCGACAGCGCCGACTCAGGCTCCTCGGAGTCGCGTCCGACGGCTGTCGCGACGTCCGGTCCGCGGTAGGCTGCCCATACATACGACCGCGTGTCGCCTCCCTCTCTGTATGACTGCCTCACACACGATTGGCCGTCTTCGACGCCCCGAGTACACCGGTGAGAACCGCTGTGTCCCGTGTACGATCGTCAATCTCGGCATCGCCGCCGCGCTCGCCGCCGTGATCGCCGTCGCGGTCGGGCCCTCGCTCGGGCCGGCGCTCGCCGCGGTCGTCCTCGCCGGATCGCTCGTCGCGATCTGGCTCCGCGGCTACCTCGTCCCGGGGACGCCGGAACTCACGAAGCGCTACCTCCCGTCGTGGGCGCTCGCGTTGTTCGGGAAAGACTCCGACCGGCACGCCGAATCGGCCGCCGTCCCCGACGGCTTCGATCCCGAAGCGTATCTCCTGTCCGCGGGCGTCCTCGCGGAGACGGCGGACGGGAGCGACCTCGCGTTCGCGCCGGAGTTCGCCGACGCGTGGCGGGACGCCCTCGACCGGGAGGGCGCGGTCGCCGCGGCGCGCGCGGACGACGACCTCGCGGCGCTGTCGACGCTCACCGGGCTCGACGAGGCGACGCTGTCGCTCGACTGGCGCGGCGCATCCGGCGTCGCCCTCGCCGACGACTCCGTGATCGGCCGCTGGGAGTCCCGACCCGCGTTCCGTGCGGACGTCGCCGCCGACCGCGTGCTGGCGACGAGCCGAGACGACTGGATCGCCCTCCCGCTCGGGGCTCGCAGCGCGGCCCTCGGCGCGCTCCGACTGTTCGTCGACGAGTGTCCCGCCTGCGCGGGAGACGTGGCGCTCGAAGAGCGCGTCGTCGAGTCCTGCTGTTCCTCCCGTGATGTCGTCGCCGCTCGCTGTCACGGCTGTGACGCGCGGCTGTTCGAGATGGACCTCCCCGAGTCGATCGCGGCCGAACGCGACTGACCGGCCGGCGTCACGTCTCACTCCCGGCGAGCGTTCTCACCGCCGGCGTCACGTCTCACTTCTCGGCGAGGGTTCTCACCGCCGGAGGTGACGAACCACGGAGAACCGGTTGATCCACAGTTGATACGCGCTGGCGGCGGCGAACAGCCCGAGCGCGAGGCTCGTCCAGAGCATCGGATCGACCGCCGACACGCCGGGGGCGTCGAGGTGTGCAGCGAGCACAACGAGCAGGGAGCCGGTGCCGAGCGCGCGGTACAGCTCCGACCACGTCACGCCGCCGCGCGCGACGATCTCGGTGTAGAGCCCCACGTCTCGCGCGTGCCGCGAAAGTTCTATTGTCTGCGTCTCGCGGTCGTACTCGATCACGCCGAGCGCCTCCAGCTTCGGGAGGTGCGTCTGGACGAGGGAGGTGTAGACGCTCTCACGACACCGCGTCGGCGGGGGCGTCTCCCCGGTCTCGCGGCCGGCGACGAGCGTCGACAGCTCGTGGACCGTCACCACGCCGCCGACGTCGGTGAGTTGTTCGAGCGCGCGACGGCGGCGCTCGTTCGCGAGGATGGCGTACACCTGTTCGGCCGGGAGGACGTCGTGTCTGAACTTCATGGTGAGGTGGGTCGGGCCCGCGACGCGGTGCCCGACTGGTACACCTTCCCGTGCGCGAGGTGAGAGCATATGTATGGGCTCGCTACCCCCGCACCGAGCGCGGCGCGGCGTCTCCCAGTTCCCGTCTCGACCGCCGTTCGACGGCGATACCGGTGGACTCCGGCGGGGACGGCGCGGTCCCGGTTCGAGTAACGCGGCGAGACGATCCGACGCGCCGCTCGCCCGGCAGTCGGTCCGTACCGCCTCGGCGAGTGCGAGTATGGCGTCCGTTCCACTTCGCCCCCGCGAGTATGACCTCCCTGCGGCTCCGATCCCCGCGAGTAGGCACGTCCGACCGTCGGTTGAAGGTGTCGTGTAACCGCCTCGAAGAGTTCATGTGACCGCCTCGAAGGGTTCGTTTGACGCGATCGAACGGACGATTCGATTCGTCGCTTGAGGCGTTCTACTCGTCGAATTCCTCGTTTGACTGTGACATGGCTGCGCGTAACTAGGTAGCTATCCCCTAGAGGGGGTAGTAACCGACTTCCGCTGGCCGAGCGCGGAACGGGCGTGAGTCGGGTGATACCATGAAACCGGACACCAACGACACGATCGGACTCTCGCGGCGCAAGCTGCTCGCCGGCCTCGGCGCGGTCGGCGTGGCCTCCGCGGGCGCGGGACTGGGAACCACGGCGTACTTCAACGACACGGAGACGTTCGAGGGCAACACGCTCACCGCGGGCGAACTCGATTTGAAGCTCGACTACAAGTCGACGTACCTCGGCGGCCCCGGCCGTCTGGACGACGTCGTCGACATGGGCTACCCGGACGCCGAAGACCTCGGCGACGGGCGGTACCTGCTCGACCAGACCCCGAGCCCCGCGGACATGCAGGCGTGGGAAGACCTCGTCATGGAGGACGACTTCGACTTCTGTTCGCCCGAGGCGGACGAGTACCTCGTCAACGGCGACGGGATCCCAGTGTTCACGCTCGACGACGTGAAGCCCGGCGACTCCGGCGAGGTGACGATCAGCCTTCACATCTGTGATAACCCCGCGTACCTCTACCTCGCGGGCGAGATCACGGAGAACGCGGAGAACGGACAGTCCGAGCCAGAGGCGGCGGTCGACGAGACCGGCGGCGACCCCGGTGATGGCATGGGCGAACTCGCAGACTTCATCGAGGTCTGCGTCTGGTACGACGAGGACTGCGACAACGTGTACGAGCCCACCGGCACGGGTCAACAACAGGAACTGGAGGTCGCCCTCGTCAGCGACACCTCCGGCTCGATGAGCGGCTCGAACCTCTCGGCGCTGAAGACGGCCGCGACAAGCTTCGTCGGTAACCTCTCCTCGCCGGACGAGGCCGCCGCGATCTCGTTCAGCTCCGGGACGGCGCTGGACCAGGAACTGACGACGAACTACCAGTCCGTCCAGAACGCGATCAACAACTACACGGCGGGCGGCCAGACCAACGTCGCGGGCGGGATCTCGGTCGCGGAGGACGAACTCCTCACCGGGACGAACGCGACGCCCGGCGCGTCGAAGGTCATGATCGTCTTGACCGACGGGTTCGAGAACGTCGGAGACGCGCGCGACGCCGCTGACGACGCCAAGAACGCCGGCATCCGCATCTTCGGAATCGGGCTCGGAAACAGCGTTGACACCGACCTCGTGGAGGACATCTCCTCGTCGCCTGACGACGCGTTCTTCGCGCCCGACCCGGCCGACCTCGACACCGTCTACGCCGAGATCGCGCAGATCGTCTTGGAGGGCGAACAGAAGATCGCCTCGGGCACGATGAGCGAGGTCTTCGGACAGCTGTCCGAGGGCGTCGCGCTCGACGGCAACCGCCAGGACGAGGGTCGCCAGCCGTACCCCGGCGCGACCACTCAGTGCATCGGCTTCGAGTGGACGCTCCCGGCGGAGGTCGGCAACGAGATTCAGACCGACTCCGTGGCCTTCGACCTCGCCGTCTACGCCGAGCAGTCGCGGCACAACGACAACCCGCAGGTGGCGTTCAACGGGACGGAGGCGAACAGCACCAGCCCCGGCCCCGCCCCCAACGGCACCGGCAACGTGAGCGGCTCGAACTAGCTCTTTGGAGCTGTCCAACCACCCCGAGCGATCACTCGCTCTCCTCCCCGTTCGGCACCCGACGTGGGCGGCCGACGCGGCGGTTCGCGACCGCCGGCGGGACTCCCCCTTGGGGGTGATACACAATGAACGACGACACAATCGGACTCTCGCGGCGCAAGATGCTGGTCGGACTCGGGGCTGTCGGTGTGGCCTCTGCGGGGGCGGGACTGGGAACCACGGCGTACTTCAACGACACGGAGACGTTCGAGGACAACACGCTGACCGCCGGCGAATTGGACCTGTTCGTCCACGTCGACTACTCGGAAGACCAGGGCAGCTACGCGCAGTACTCCACGCCCTCCGGGACGTTCATCGACGGCAACGTCGTGGGCGGCGGCGACGGCGAACCCCTCAGCATCCAGGTCTCCGACCTGAAGCCCGGCGACTCCGGCGAGGGCGAGTTCTGCTTCTCGGTCGTCGACAACCCCGCGTACATGTGGATGTGCGGCGAGCTGACCGCGAACGACGAGAACGGTCAGACGGAGCCCGAGACGGACGCCGACGAGACCGGCGGCGACCCCGGCGAGGGCGCGGGCGAGATCGCCGAGGCGATGCAGGTGACCGTCTCGTACTGTACCGACGACGGCGAGGGCGGAAACGTGGTCGGCGACGAGATCGTCTCCGGCTCGCTAGCGGAGGTCATGCTCGCGTTGCAGGCCGGCGTCCCGCTGTCTGGTGACGGCGACGCCGACGCGCCGCTCGCGGACCGCCCCGCGTTCGAGGGCGTCACCGAACCGTTCGTGGACGATGCGCCGAACACCGCAGCGCAGTGCGTCTGCGTCGAGTGGGAGATACCGGTCGAGGTCGGCAACGAGATCCAGACGGACTCCGTGGCGTTCGACTTCGAGTTCTACGCGGTCCAGGCCCGCCACAACGACGGGACCCACAACCCCTGCGTGGACGAGACCGTCGTCACCGCGTACGACAACGACTGGAAGGGCCAGACTCTGGGGAACCCCACCGAGGGTAACGTCTACACCAGCGTCTCGTTCGGCCAGAATCAGACCGTCCTGAGCTTCGCGTTCGACGACGACGGCGACGGCGTGGACTTCCTCGACACCGGAGACTACCCCAGCACGAACCTCCCCGTCGCGGTCGACGCGGACGCGGACGGCACGCACGACTGGCAGGTCATCTGGCAGCCGAACGCCGCGTTCCCCGACGACCCGTTCGGATACCAGCCGAACACCGGTGGGAGCTACGGCCCGGCGCAGTCGCTCCCGGCCGGATTCGGTGCGGCGAAGTTCGGGAACACGATCGTGGTCTCTGTCCCGCGCAGCGAGATATCCTCGACGTTCCGCGTGCTCGCGTACGGGAGCACGGGCGGCGAGGGGCCGATCGCGAAGGTCAACGCCGACCCCGCGGTTGGCCCGGACTTCTACGACAGCAGCGACGCGATCGAGTTCAGCGAGTGACGCCGACGGCGTGACGCGCTGACCGGCCACGCGGCTGACACGCAGACGACCACCTCCCATACCGGACCCGCGCGGGCGGCCGGGACGGCGGTTCGACCCCGCCGGTGGGACTCCCCTCGGGGACTCCCAATCATGACAGACAAAGAAACAATCGACACGGTCGGTCTCTCGCGGCGGACGCTCCTAGCGGGCCTCGGCGCGGTCGGCGTCGCGTCCGCGGGGGCGGGACTGGGAACCACGGCGTACTTCAACGACACGGAGACGTTCGAGGACAACACGCTCACTGCCGGTCAGCTCGACTTGCTCGTCGACTGGCAGCAGACGTACGACTTCGGTGAGGGTCACCGGTTCGTCAGCGCGCATCCCGACCACGACGGCGACGGCGAGCAGTCGGTCGAGATAGACGGCGAGGTGTTCACGTACAGCGACTTCCCGGACGTGGACGACGAGGACAGCAACGGCGCGAACATCCCGGTGCTCGACTGCGAGACCATCCCGCCGCTCTCTGCGGCCGACTTCGGAACCGACCCGGTCACGGGCGAGGAGATGGAGACGCTGGTCCAGTTCTCCGACGTGAAGCCCGGCGACTCCGGCGAGATCACTTTCTCGCTTCACCTCTGTGACAACCCCGGCTACATCTGGATGCAGGCGGGCAACGTCACCGAGGACGGCGGCGCGTTCACGGAGCCCGAGTCGCTCGTCGACGCGGACAACGCCGCGGACCTCGCGGACGCCATCGAGACGACGCTGTGGTACGACGAGGATTGTGACAACGTCTACGACGGCGCGGATCCGGTCGACATCATGCTCACCCTCGACTTCTCCGGCTCGATGCTGTACGACCAGTACGGCGGCCTCGTCACCGCCGACCCGATTCAGGTCAACGGAACGACGTACCCGGAGACGACGAAGATAGACCTCGTCGAGCTCGGTACTCGCCAGTTCGTCGACTACCTGCAGTCGCAGAACGCCGACGTGCAGGTCGGCGTGGCGTACTTCGACGGCGAGGGAAGCGACGACACCGAGCCGCGAACCGGCATCGTTCAGCCGCTGACGAGCGACCTCTCTGCGGTCGACTCGGCGCTCTCCGGGCTCCGACAGAAGCTCGCGAACGTCGTGAGCGGCGGCGCGGGTTCCACCCCGTTCGACGGCGACGGCGACCCGGACCCGTTCTCGAACGCGAACGGCATCGCGACGGGCACCTACATCGGTGAAGGCGTCGACGACGCGCAAGATGAACTCGCCGCGAACGGCCGTCCGGCGGCCGACAAGCGCAACATCGTCCTCTCGGACGGCGAGTCGTTCAACGGCACCGGGAGCACCCAGTTCTCCTCGCCGACCGGCGCGGCGGACGACGCGCGGGCGGCCTCGCCGACCCCGGCGACCGACGTCTACGCGATCAACGTCGACGGCAGCGCCGGCACGCTACAGGCGATGGCCGGCCCCGCGGGCGGGGCCGGCGGCGATCCCGCGTTCTTCAACGACGTCGACGACCCCCTCAACATTCCGACCGTGTTCGGCAACCTCGCGGCACAGACCGCACAGGAGAAGGTCATCATGGCGGACACGCTCGGCAACGTCCTCGACGCGCTCGCCGACGGCACCGGCGTTCCCCTCGACGGGAACCGCGCGACGCCGCACGACGAACTCGGCGACGCGCCCGACGACGCGACCCGCGATCCGTTCCGCGGCGACGGCGTGATGCACTGCGTCGCGCTCTCGTGGGAGCTGCCGTTCGACGTCGGCAACGAGGTTCAGGGCGACACGCTCGGCTTCGACCTCGGCTTCTACACCGAGCAGGCGCGTCACAACGACGGATCCGGACCGGAACAGGCCGCCTGACCGCGGAACGCGGGACAGCCGCGGCGGGCGGAACAGCCACGACGAACTCGGGACAGCCGCGGCGGGCGGATCCCCGCCTCTGAGAGGGCCGCGCGGCCGAGTAGGTGACGCGGACCGATCGGGTAGGTCGTGCATACATACGGACGCAGGGGGCGTGAGACGACCATCGGCGGCGACGGAGACCGATGGATGTCGTCTCGGACAGAACCGCACACGAAACACACACGACAGCACATGACACACAAAGACACACAACTCACGCGGCGACAGACGCTCGCGGGCCTCGGAGCCGTCGGCTTCGCCGCCCTCGGTGCCGCGACCGGCCGGTCGGCGGAAACGGCCAGCCGGGAGGCGTATCCCAGCTACACGTACGCGCAGTCGGACACGCCGTGGGACCTCGTGGTCGGGTGGCGACGCACCGAGAACGGGGTCGTGGTGGGGTCGAGTCCGACCGACGCCGTGACCGACGTCGAGAACGCCGGTATTCGGCTCGTCGACGTCAGCAACGCGCTCCCTGGGGACCGCGGGACCGCGAGCGTCGGCCTCTGGCTCGACGACCCGGCGAACACCGCGCCCGACGGCGTCCGCGTGTGGCTCCGCGTCTCACCGCAGGTCGACACCGCCGACGCCGCGAGCGCCGCGCTCGCGGAGCGCATCTCGCTCGACGTCCGGTACGACACCGGGATCCTCGGGATCGGCGGCTGCGGAGGTGCCGAGGGAGACTTCGCCGCGTACGGCGAGTCCATCACCGACGGTACGCTGGCCTCGTTCGATGGCACCGACCTTGCGGAAGGGATCGAACTGAATCCCGGGCTCTTCGACAGCGGGTGTCTCACCGCTGACGAGCGGCGGTGTCTCGTCTTCGCGTGGGCGTTCGACACCGACGGCGGCAACGCCGGACAGGGCGGGACCGTGGACTTCACGGTCGAGTTCGCCGCGGACGACTGTGGGGGCGAGAGTAACCCCTTCGCGGTCGACGCGGACCCCGACGCCGCGGGAGGGACGTCGTGACCCCTGACGACGGCAAACGACGGCCGAGCGGCCTGAGCCGCCGCCGCCTGCTCGCCGGGATCGGCGGCGTCGGTGCGGTCGGTCTGGCGAGCGGGCTCGGCACCGGCGCGTACCTCTCGGACCGCGTGACGTTCGCGAACAACGGATTCGGGGCCGGGACGGTCGAGCTGACGGTCGGCGGCGTCGTCGCAGACGGCGTCGCCGTCGACGTGTCGGGGATCGACCGCGGTCCCGAGGGACGCGTCAGCGAGACGTTCCGCGTCGGCGTCCGGACCAATCCCGCGCGGGTCTGGCTCGCGGCGGAGTGCCCCGACGACGACGCGCTCGCGTCCGCCCTTCGGATCGGCCTCCGCGTCGACGGGCGCTCGATCACGGGCGGACTCCGCCAGTTCGCCGCCGTCGCGGCCGACCTCGTCTCCGGCGAGCGCATCGACGACGGCTGTCTCGACCCCGACGACGCGCTCGCGGTCGAGGTCACAGCGGAACTCCCAGCCGACGCGCCCGACGCGCTGGCCGGGACGGCGACCTCGCTTCGGCTCCGCCTGTACGCCGAACAGTGCCGACACGTCAGCGAGGCGGACGCAACGGGCGCGAACCCCTTCGCCGGACGGGGCTGTGAGGGTCCGGCGTGCGTCTCCTGTGAGGACGAGAACGGCGTCGCGATCGGATCGCTCACGCTCCGCTACCGCGGCGACGAGGCCGCGCGCGTGACCGTCGCCGCCACCGGCGGCGGTGCGGGCGGCGTCGGCACGGGCGGGACCGTCGTCTTCGCCGGCGACGTGGCTCCGAACGAGACGTTCGTCGTCGACGGCTCCGACGCGCACACGAACGGCGACCCGGGCTGGATCGGGCCGAACATCTACGTCGACGCCGACGGCGAGACCGCTGACGGCAACGACAGTGACAGCGACGCCGCTGACGGGAACGACGCCGACAGCGACGTCGACGACAGCGGTCCGGGAACGGACAACGGCGGGCCGAAGCGCCCGGCCGGCGTCACGATTCACACGAGCTGTTCGGTGCCGCTCGCGGTCGGGATGCGGTTCGGCGAGAACGGCGAGTTCGAGATTGCCGGCGGAACGACGACGGCCGGTGAACTGCTCTGCGGCTCGGAGGAGAACTGATGACACCCATACCCACCTCACTACGGCTGAACCGAGCGGCGAACGTACTCGGCATCGTCGTGTTGATCGCCCTCGTGGCACCCTTCGCGGTGTACGCGGCTCCGGAGGTCGTCGGTGCCGACGAGAGCTTCGTCGTGCTCACGCCAAGTATGACTCCCGCGATCGCCCCCGGTGACGTCGTCGTCGTGGCCGAACGCGACCCGACCACGGTCGTCGAGAACGACGTGATAACATTCGTCCGCGGGTCGAGCGACGTCCCGGTGACACATCGGGTGATCGGCGTCGTCTCCACGCCCGGCGGCGTCGCGTTCGAGACGAAAGGCGACGCGAACGAGGGTCCCGATCCCGGACTCGTTCCCGGCGCGAACCTCGTCGGCGTCGTGGTCCTGACGATCCCGTACATCGGATACGTGATCCAGTTCGCCGGCACGCGGGCGGGGTTCATCGCGCTGGTCGTGCTCCCGTTCGGACTGCTCGTGGCGTCGGAGCTGTGGAGCATCGTCCGCTCGCGGTCCGGCGACGCCGATGATGCACCCGCCTCGGTCGATCCGGAGACTTCGGTCGCCTCGGCGATTTCGGTCGCCTCGGCGATTTCGGTCGACTCGGCGACTGCTGACGTCGCCGAGACGGCCGCTGATTCGATGGTGACCGACGATTCGACGATGACCGCAGACGAGACAGGCGCGATCTCGGTCGACGCGGTCGGTGGCGCGGCCGCGGTGCTCGCCGTGTTCGCGCCTTACGCCGTCTACGCGGCGGTCGAACTCCGGAGCGCGGCGTCGATCGCCGCCGCGGTCGCGTCGGCGACGGTCCTGCTCGGCGCGCTCGCAGTCTGGGTACCGGCGAGCGGCGTCCTCGACCGTCTCCGACCGGACGACTCGAAGTCCCTGTTCAAGCGGTCTGCGGAGCCGGTCACGGTCGATCAGTCCTCTGCGCCGGTCACAGACGAGACGCCCGCCTCCACGGCACAGACGGACGGCTCGGGGGAGGTGGAGTGATGCCCGCTTCGCGCGGCGTCACCGCCGCCGCAGTCGCCGTCCTGCTCGTGTGGTGCGTCGCGTTCGGCGGCGGGTACACTCTCGCGGCGCTCTCCTCGACCGCCACCGTCACCGTCTCGTTCGAGGCCGCAGAGAACCTCACCGTCGCGGAACCGGCCGCGGACATCCCCAACGCCACCCGGACCGCGGACGGCGACAACGCCGCTGACCCGTCCGTCGCGACCGACTCCGGTCCGCCGGCGAACGACTCGCTCCCGACCGAGCGCACGAGATCGCCACCCGGCGGCGGGGTCGCTCCGCCGCCGGCAGTCCCGACGCCGCCGGCCACCGACGACGGGAACGGCGGGGAAACGGTAGCGGATCCCGAGAGCGACCCTGCGGCGGACGGCGCGGACGATCCGGAGACGACGGCTGAGACGCCCGACACCCCTGCCGCTGGCGAGCCGGCGGGTGACGGCTCTGTCGACGCCGATGGCGTCGCTGACGAGGACGCCGACGGAAACGGTGCTGACGACGCTAATACTGGCGACGCCGACGCTGACGACGCCGACGCTAACGCTCACGACGGCGGTGACACCAGCAGCGGCGATGGCGACATCGCCGACGCTGGCGACGCCGGTGACGATGGCGGAGATACTAGCACCGCCGGTGCCGGAGGTGCTAGCGACGGCGACGATACCGATAGCGGCGACGCGTCCACCGGTGAGACGAGCGGGTGATCGATTTTCGGCGTCCTCGCGGGGATCGTCCGCGCGCTCGGCTGCCCCCGGGCGACGCCCCAGCGACACCAGTCCCAGCGCGTGAACGCACTCGGCGTATTTATCCGTCGGTGTACCGAACTGCCGGTCGACAATGGTTGACGTCTCCGCGTTCGCGTTCGTCTTCGTCGCGGGGCTGATCACGGCGCTTGCGACGGGGATCGGCGCGCTGCCGTTCTTCTTTTTCGACTCGATAAGCGACCGGGGGAACGTCGCGCTGTGGGGGTTCGCCTCCGGAATCATGGTCGCCGCGTCGCTCTTCGGACTCGTTCAGGAGGGGCTCGCCGAGGGGACGCCGATGGAGATCGGGGTCGGCGTGCTCGCCGGTGTCGCGCTCGTCGTGCTCGCACACGAGGTGCTTCTCGACGCCGAGATCGACCCCCGCGAGTACGAGGAGGCCGACTTCAAGAAGCTCGTGTTAATCTTGGGCGTACTCACGGTCCACAGCTTCCCCGAGGGAATCGCCGTCGGCGTCTCCTTCGCCGACCTCGGACTGGCGGGCGGGACGCAGGTGCTCGGGTTCACGGTGCCGCTTCTCGCGGTGTTCATGACCGTCGCGATCTCGATCCACAACGTCCCCGAGGGGACCGCCATCTCGATCCCGCTGCGGGCGATGGGCGTCTCGAAGTGGAAGATGGTCTGGTGGGCGGTGTTCTCCAGCCTCCCGCAGCCTATCGGGGCGGTCCTCGCGTTCGCGTTCGTCCGGTACGCCCGCGAGTTCCTTCCCTACGGATTCGGGTTCGCCGCCGGCGCGATGGTGTATCTCGTCCTCTCCGAGTTCATCCCGGAGGCGCTCGACACCGGCGCGGCCCTCCCACGAGGCGGGAAGCCCACCCTCGCGGTCGGGATCGTGCTCGGCGTCGCGCTTATGGTGCCACTCAACTTCGTGTGAGTCCGCCGTACCCTCTCACTCTTCTCTGTCGCGAAGGCGTGACTTCCCGCTGTCGAGCACCGTCGGATTCACCGCGCCCGGTCCCTTGCCCACGTCGTAGCCGCACCGGATCGCCTCTCCCATCTCGCCGACTGCGGCTTCGACCGCCGAGGACAGCGGTTCACCGCGTGCGAGCCGCGCCGCGATCGCACTCGACAGCGTGCAGCCCGATCCGTGTGTCGCCTCGGTCGCGATCCGCGGCGTCTCGAACCGAACGACGGTCGTCCCGTCCTCTTCGGTGGCCGACACGGGTTCGCTCGTCTCCGTCGCCGCTGCCGCGCGCTCGCCGAGAACGAGCGTGTCGGTCACGGTGTCGTCGCCGGCGAGGTGTCCGCCCTTGATCAGGGCCGCGTCCGCGCCGCGCGAGACGATCTCTCGGCCGGCCCGCGCTGCGTCGGCCGGTGTTTCGACCCCGCCGCCGACGAGCACTTCCGCCTCGTCGGTGTTCGGCGTGACGAGCGTCGCGGCGGCGATCAGGTCGTCGTACGCCTCCTCGGCCGCGGGAGAGAGCAGCCGGTCGCCGGTCGCGGCGACCATCACCGGATCGACGACGATCGGCCCCGCGAACCCGGCGAGCCGATCGGTTACCGTTTCCACCGTCTCCGCCGTGGCGAGCATCCCCGTCTTCACCGCCCGGACGTCGAAGTCGTCGACGACGGCACTGTACTGGGCGTCGACGTGCTCGATCGGAAGCGTGTGGACATCTGACACGCCGCGCGTGTTCTGTGCCGTCGTCGCCGTCACGACGGCGGTCCCGAAGACGCCGTGAGCCGTCATCGTCTTCAGATCGGCCTGTACTCCCGCCCCGCCGCCGGAGTCACTGCCGGCGATCGTGAGCGCGACGGGCGGCGAGACCGGGTCGTACGCGCTGGCTGTCTCGTCTGTCATACCCGGTGTATATTACCCGGTTGTCCTAAATCGTAGCGATCGCCGCCGTCGAACGCCCTTTGGCGTTCGGGGCCGAATCGGACGTATGTCGAACTCCGATTCCGCCACCGACGCGCCCGATGCTGACGGTTCCGGGACGGCCGACATCGCCGCCGATCCCGTCGATGACGCGACCGACTCCGTCACCGTCTACTCCGATTACGTCTGCCCGTTCTGTTACCTGGGTCGGCAGTCTCTCGCGCAGTACCGAGAGGCGCGGTCCGAACCCCTCGCGGTCGACTGGCACCCGTTCGACCTCCGCGCCGGCAAGCGCAACCCCGACGGGTCGATCGACCACGAGGCCGACGACGGGAAAGACGAGGACTACTACGCGCAGGCCCGCGAGAACGTCCGGCGGCTCAAAGAGCAGTACGGCGTCGAGATGGCCCAAGAGATCGCCACCGACGTCGACTCGCTCCCGGCGCAGGTCGTCTCCGTCCATGTGAAAGAGACCGCGCCGGAGGCGTGGCCTTCGTTCGACGAAGCGGTCTTCGAGGCGCTCTGGCAGGACGGGCGTGACATCGGCGACCGCGAGGTTCTCGCCGACCTCGCGGCCGACGTTGAGGGCCTCGACGCCGACGCGGTCGAGACCGCGCTCGGGGACGACGACCTCCGCGAGCGCGTGACGGGGCTTTTCGATGCCGCGAGAGAGCGGGGAATCACCGGCGTCCCAACGTTCGCGTTTGACGGCCACGCCGCTCGCGGTGCGGTTCCGCCGGAACAGCTCGAACGGCTCGTCGAGGGTGCCTGAGGCGGGAGCACTCGCGCGGTAGCGACGAGCGGAATCGACGGTCCTGCGACAGCGGCAGTCGGCAGCGACGGTCACGCCGTCTCATCCGGGTCGACGATCCGATGGGAGAAGTAGACGCATCCGAAGGCAAGGATGGTTCCGCCGACCACGTCGGTGAGCCAGTGAATGCCGAGATACATGGTCGCTATCACCACGGATCCGGCGAGCCACACGGCGAGCGGCGTCCACAGCGGGTACTCCTCGCGCGTCAGCACGGCGAAGGCGGCGACCGTCACCGAAAGCGACGTGTGAAGCGACGGGAAGACGTTCGTCGTCTCGTTCACCGCGCTCGTCAGCGCGCTGAACTCCGGGTTGTGGGTGTACAGAAGCGACGTCCCGACGTTCAGGTTCCGCGGCCCGTGCGCGAACACGACCGTGTAGAGTGCGAGCCCGATCGCGTAGTTACACCCGTACGCGACGAGCAGCCGCCGCAGCGTCGCCGTCTTCGGCAGCGCGAGGTACGCGAGAAACGGGAACGCGAGCAGGAACGCGTACCCGTACACGTACACCGACGAGAAGTACATCGTCAGTTCGGGAGTGGCGAACGCCTGCTGGAGCCACGCGACGAAGTTGCCTTCGAGCGCCCAGATGAACCCGGTCAGCCGCAGTCCGAACAGCTCTGAGACCGTCTGTAGGGACCCCCGGCCGACGGCGCTGACGAGCAACACCACGCCGAGCGCGAGGAGTTCCCGTCGTGCGTCCCGCAGCCGCGGCACGACGTTCCCCCACAACTCGTACAGCCGGTTCGGTCCGACGATCGCGATCCCGGCGACAAAAAGCGACACGCCGAGCCACAACACGACCGACCGGAGGACAGACAAAAGCGGACTCATTGCTGTCTCGCGAGCAGCCGCCCCTCCTCGTCGAACCGATAGCCGGCGTCTCGGAGCAGATCCCGCGCTCGCTCGACGTCGAGCGAGCCGGTTCCGGCGTCGCCGGCGAACGGGTGAACCGGGTCCGAAGACCGCTCGTCCCACAGCAGGTCGTCGGGGACCCACTGAGGCGAGGCCGCGAGCGGCGACGACGCCGGCTCCGCGTACCCGTCGAACGCCTCCTCGACCAGGGCTTCCTTATCGAGCAGCGACGCGAGGACGCCGCGAAACCGCGGGTTCGACAGCGGTGCCCGCCGCACGTTGTAGCCGACGTGATAGAATGCGCCCGAACGCCCGGTCACGAGCCGGGTGTCGGCCTCACGCCCGATACGCGGGATCGCGTCGGGTCCGAGAGTCGAGACGGTGGCGTCGGCGAATCCGTCACCGACCATCTGGACCGCCGCGATGTCCGAGGGAACCACGCCGACTTCGAGCCGGTCGAACGCCGGCTTTCCGCGGAATCGTTCGGGGATCCCGACCGCCGCGTCCGCCGACGCCTCGTCGTCTCCCGTCTCGGACCGCACGAGGAAGTGATCCGGATTCCGCTCGAAGACCGCAGACTCCTCTGCCGTCGCCTGGATAAACCGGATCGGCCCGCTTCCCACCGGGTCCTCGTTGGGCGAGACGAGCGCCTCCGTCGTCTCCGAGTCGAACTCGAAGCCGGCGATAGTCGCGGCGTCGGTGCGGTCGCTCCACACATGTGTAGGCAGGATCGGGACGCGCAGCGCGCGGACGATCACCGCTCGGCTGACGTTCTCGACGCCGAGCCGAACGGTCCGGTCGTCGACCGCCAGCGCGGATTCAACGACCGAGCTTCTGCCGCGGAATCGCGGCGTCGGCACCGGCGTCTCCATGCTCCCCATCGACGTGTCGCGGAGGAACTCATAGGTGAACGCCACGTCGTCCGCGGTGAGCGGTTCGCCGTCGTGCCAGGTCGCGTCCCGCAGCGAGACCTCGACGGTCTCGGGCCCGACGCGCTCCCAGTCGGTCGCGAGCCACGGGACGACGTCGCCGGAGTCGATCAACACGAGTCGGTCGTACAGGAGCGACGTGAACGTCCCCTGGCGACGATACTCCGCCGCGATCGGGTTCCAGTTCTCCGTGATGCCGCTGTCCGTCGTCACCAACCGGAGCGTGGTCGACGCCTCGGTCCCGTTGCCGTCGATCGCGTCACTAGTCGTCCCGGTGTGATCGAGCGACAACAGGCCGGTGACCGTCAGCGGCTGTCGCTGGTTCCACCCGTCGAACCGCTCCTCGCGGATCGCGGTGAGTGGGTCGGGAAACGCCACGACGGTGAACGGCTGGAGTTCGGTGAGCGAGCGCTGGAGGTCCGCAACCGCCTCGCGTCGATCCGGTTCCGCCCGTCGCTGACGTTCGAGTTCCGTGTCGACGCCGTTGAGATCGGCGAAGCCGAAGGGGTTCTGCCGTCCCACCTCCGGGGCGAACCGCGAGTGCGTGAGCGCGTACATCGCGTCCGGGTCGAACGGCTTCGGTTCGAGAAACTGGCCCACGTACGCGTCGAAATTCTGGTTGATGAGCACCTTCCGCCAGAGCGTGGTCTGATCCAGGGTGTTGATCCGAGCGTCGACTCCCACCGCCTTGAGGTTCTCCGCGAGGTGTCTCGCGATCCGGATCGCGTTCGGGTCCCGGTCTGCGGGCACCGCGTCTATCTGGAGGGTCAACTGCGAGGCCATCCCGCGTCCCGCGAGGTTCCGCGAACGACCGAGACAGCCGCCGCTCGCGGCGACCGCGCCGAATCCCGCGAGTGCCCGCCGTCGGCTGATCGGTCGGGTCATGTGTCGGTGCCCTTTCGTCGCCGGGGTATATTTCTTCTGTGGTCGGCCGTCCACGAATCGATTGATATCCCGCCGTTTCGGCCGACTCTCGGCCGATCCACACGGTCGATCCGCAAGGATTCTCAGATCACGTCGGCGAGCGGGAGCGCCAGCCCGACCGCCCACGCGACCGTCCCCGCGGCGAGGATGGTCCTGTCGGCGGCCGCGCGACCCAGCGCGACCACGGCGAGCGCGGCGACGAGCGCGGTCCGATGGACGATGAGGGCGGGCGGGACCGCGACGCCGAGCGCGGCGAAGTCGGCGACGAACCCCGCGCCGAGCCCCGCGCCGACCGCGAGGCCCGCAGCCGCCGGGTCACACTCACGCGCGAGCGCGGCCACGAGTCCGGGCAGCCCGACGGCGAGGACGAGGTACAGCGGGGCGGCGATCGCCTTGGGCGGGAGCGTCGGGAACAGCGTCTCGACGGCCACGCCGCCGACGCGAACCGCGAGGACGACGAGCGCGAGCAGGACACCGAGCGCCGCGGCCCGCGCGTGTCGGCGCGCCTCCCGGCGACTCCGCCGGGCGAGGTCGACGGCGGCCCGTCGGGTCCGGCTCTGGCGGAGCGTCCCGCCGACCGCCGCGAGCGTCACCGCCGACACAAGTTCGACCACCGTGAGCCATCCGTCGCTCCACCCGCCGTCGATGCCGCGGTACTCGCGGCTGACCTCGGCGTCGACCGCCCCGCGGATGAGTTCGCCTTCCAACCGGTTCCGCGGCTCGGTGATCCCCGGCACCGTGTGTCGCAGCCGGAACCAGTCGTAGTACTCCTCGTGGGCCTGGATCGCCGTGTACGCTCCGTCCGGCGACTCGTAGGCGCGGAGGTGGTCGCGGACGCCGAGATACGAACCGTCGTGAAGCTCGAACGTCTCTCGGAGCCAGATACCGCCCGTCGCCCCCCGGACGTAGCTGTATCGGGTCGAACTCCGCGCGTCGGCCCAGTCGCGCTCGACTATCGCCCGGACCTGATCCGCGTCGGCCGTGGTCGCGGCCTCCGTCTCGTCCGTCTCCTCCCAGTCCGCGTCGGACCGGCGTTCGATCGCACGCCGGGTCGCCTCGGCGTCGGCGTGGACCACGACGTTGATCGCGAGCGTCCGCCCCGCGGCCGACGTGCCACGGCTCGTGTACGGCCACAGTCGGTACTCTCCCTCGACGTCCACGAGCGAGTCCGCGTCGACCGCCGCGTCCGCCGGCTCGGTCGGCGGCCCGGCGAAGACACCGGAGAGCGCCAGCCCGACTGCGACGGCGACGAGCAGCACGGCGACGGTCGTCGTCCGTCTCATGGCTTTCACGAGGAGACGAGGGGCCAAACCGGTTCGGGTGTCTCCTCACCGGACTCGTCTCTCCCCTCTCGGTCGCGGTCACCACGTCTCGACGACGCCGTCGCGAACGTCCTCCGCACATCCCTCACAGTCGGCGTGTCCGGACTCGAAACACGCCGGCCGCCCCGCCTCGTCGACTGGAACGACCCGCCGCTCCGCGTGCCGCCGGCAGACGATCCGCGCGCGCCCCTCCTCGTCGGTCGGGAGGTCGTACCGCGCTGCGCCCATCGCGTCCTCTTCCGAACCGTCGCGCCCCTCCGCGTAGGCGCGTTTGGCCGCCTCGAACTGACGGCCCGCCTCGCGGAGCTGCCGGCGGATGACGCGTTCGAGTCGGTCGTCCATACGGCTTCGTTCGTCCCGCGAACTATAGGTCCGTTGGCCGTCGGGGGCGACCCGCCTGGGACGCACTAGGATCTTGGATCCGACGCGCGGAAGCGAAAAACACGACGAACGTTCAGTTCGCGGAGGAAACGGGGAGGTATTAGTCGCCTCGGTTCCACGGATCGCGCATGAGCCAGACCCCAGCGGAGTCGGTGTTGCTGTCTGACGACCCCCCGCTCGACCTCCGCCTCTCTCCGGTCGAACTCGACGCCGCCCGCGAGCGCATCACGTCGTTCATCGCCGACGTCGTCGACGACGCGGGCGCTGACGGGGCGGTCCTCGGGCTCTCCGGCGGAATCGACTCGACGCTTTCCGCGTACCTCGCGGCCGAGGCGCTCGGCGAGGACCGGTTACACGGGATCACGATGCCGGCCGAGGTGAACGACCCCGACGTGATGAGCGACGCCGAGCGCGTCGCTCACGACCTCGGAATCGCATACGACGTGGTCGAGATCCAGCCGATCGCAGAGCGGTTCTTCGAGGCGTTCCCGGAGGCGGCTGCCGACCGGACGGCGACGGGGAACGTGTACGTCCGGACCCGCGCGGTGCTGAACTACTTCGTCGCCAACGCGGAGAACCGGGTGGTGCTCGGGACCGGCAACCGCGCGGAGGCGATGACGGGCTATTTCACCAAGTACGGTGATCAGGCCGTCGACTGCAACCCGATCGGAAACCTCTACAAACAACAGGTGCGCCAGCTCGCCGCCCACGTCGGCGTCCCCCGCGACCTCGTGATGCAAGAGCCCACGGCCGGCATGTGGGAGGGACAGACGGACGCGGCCGAGATGGGCCTTGACTACGACACCGTCGACGCGATCGTGGCCGTCCACGTCGACGGCGGCCTCTCGCGGTCGGCGACGGTCCGGGAACTCGGCGTGCCGGCCGAGGCCGTCGACCGGGTCGTCGAGTTACACGAGGGCAGCGCGCACAAGCGGTCGATGCCGCCGGCTCCGGAACCGTAGACCAGTAGCGACCGCTCCGAGTCCGCTCAGGCGTCGTGCGCCCGTTGTTTCGTGACCTCCGCGATACCGGCGTTGGCCGAGCAGTTCGGGCACGCGTGGATCTGTCCGCGCTCGTCGGAGAACACCCGAGCGAACCGGTCCGAGACGTGCGCGTCGCAGTGCTCACATGTGGGCATGACGGGGGGGCTCCGGGTGTCTGAAGGCGTTTCGTATCATGGCAGTTCTCCGCACATGAGGGTTGGTCACGAACGCCTAAGTGGCCTTTCCGAACTCCGTCCAAAATTCGTCCGAAAACCTCGAGCCTGCGGCCCGATCGGCTGTGCCGCGTGGGTCGCCGTCGCCGGCGCGACGACGGATCGATAAAAAACGGACCTCCGCCTCAGAAGTCGCGGAGCGCGTCGAGCACGTCCATCGCGGAGCCGTCGTCGATCGCGTCGCGGGCCTGCTGTAGTCCCGCCTCGATCGAGTCGGCGTCCTCGCGGGCGTAGATCCGCAGGGCGGCGTTGACCGCGACCGCGTCGGCGAAGGCGTCCTCACGCTCGCCCGCCAGCACCTCCTCGGTAATCGTCGCGGACTCGGCGGCGACATCGTCGACGGCGAGGTCGTCTTCTTCCAGATCCATCCCGTACTCGGCCGTCTCGATCTCGAAGTCGTCGAACGATGCGCTCTCGCTGCCGGTCTCGACCTCGCTGTCGGATCCACCTTTCTCGCTGCCGGCCGCGGTCCACTCCGCGACCTTGGTGTAGCCGGGGCGGACGTCGTCGTACCCCTCCATCCCCTGGAACATCAGGACGCGGTCGAGGTCGTGGAACTCGCTTTCGACGAACGTGTCGACGACCTTCTTCGCGAACGCGAGGTGGTAGAAGGAGCCGAGGTGGACCGCCGCGCCGGCGGGGTTCGCCAGCGTCTCGATCGTGTTGACGAACGTCCGAACGCCCATCATGTCGCGGCGCTCGAACAGGTCGTCGATCGCGGGATTGAACGCGGGCTGGTAGTAGAAGCCGAAGCCGGTCTCGTCGACCATGTCGGCGGAGTCACGCGGCGTGAGTTCCGTCGCGACGCCGAGTTCGTCTAAGACCTGTTTGTACGCGTCCTGCTTTTGCGTGGGGACGCGGTCGCCCGAGTGGACGACGACGGGAGTTCCGGCGGCGGCCGCGACCGCGCCCGCGGCCACGCCCAAGATCGCGGTCCGACCCTTCCCGTCGTAGTTCGCGCCGCAGTCGACGGGGTCGACCTCGGGCTCCGCGTACTCCACGCGGTCGCACATCACGTCGACGTACGCGCCCAGCTCCTCGGGCGTGTTCCGCTTCCAGCGGTTCGCGAGCCAGAACGCCCCGAGCGTCGTCGGGTCCGGCTCGTCCGCGAGGATGCGCTCGAACGCCTCCGTCGCCTGCGCGCGCGTCAGGTCGTCTGCCGACTTGTGCCCGGAGCCGCAGACCTCGGTCATCAGCCGCTTGAGGGGCCATTCGCCGAACTCCTGAGTCGCCTGAGCCATACGCTTCGTTCGGGGCTCCGCACGAAAAGTCCCTCGTTCGCCTCCCGCGGGGCGGGAACGGACCGCGCCGAACGGCGCGGTCGATCGCCGCCGCGGCCGATCGCCGCCGCAGATCCATGTCACAGACCCTCATACAAAGATGTGCCTTTGTTCACTTCTAGGCGAATTTACGACACAATGCGGTATCATACACGCTAGAAGATTCTGTACCAAGGTGCAAAAAGCGTTAGAGTTATATGTATGTCCATCTTGTGTTGGGTTGTAACCGATGACGTCCAAATCCGTGTCAACCGCGCTCACGCTGTATCGCTCTCGGACCCTCACCCTCGAACAGGCCGCCACTGCCGGCGGCTGCTCGACGACACAACTCGAAGAGAGCGCCCGCGCGTTCGCGCCGTCGGCCGGCACCACTCCCGCTGACGACTGATCCCTCCCGACCCGACTACCACCGAGCGTTGTCACCGCCCGACCGCCTCCGAAACCGGTAGGTACGCGCGGCACCTGATCCGACCAATGAGTCTGGACGCCGACTGGCGGACCGACGTCGACGCCGTCGACGCGGCCCTCATCGACGAGTACCAGAGCGGCTTTCCCGTCGAATCGCACCCGTTCGAGCGCGTCGCCCGCGAGATCGCCGCCGAGACGGGTGTGACCCTCGACGCGAGCGAGGTTCTCGACCGCGTCCGCGATCTGCGCGAGCGCGGCGTGTTCCGGCGGTTCGGCGCGGTGCTCAACCCTCCGGTGATCGGTTCTTCGACGCTCGCGGCCGTGCAGGCCCCCGAAGATCGATTCGACGAGGTCGCCGAGATAATCAACGGCTACCCGCAGGTGAACCACAACTACCGCCGTGACCACGCGTGGAACCAGTGGTTCGTCGTCACCGCCGGCTCCCGCGAGACGCGCGACGAGATCCTCGCGGAGATCGAGGCGCGGACCGGCTGTGCGGTGTTGACCCTCCCGATGCTCACGGACTACTACATCGACTTGGAGTTCCCCGTGGTGAACGGCGACCGGTTCGCCAGAGAATCACTGGAGGAAACGGCGGTCTCCGCCACCCGTATCTCCGAGGACGCCCGCGGGGATCTCACCCCCCTCGACGCCGCGCTCCTCCTGTCGATCCAAGACGGCTTCCCGCTGTCTGCGACCCCCTACGCGGACGTGGCGAGCGAGATCGCGGCGAGCGATGCCGGCGCGGCGGGCGGCGTCGACCCAACGGTTGACGACGTGCTCGCCGGGGTCGACCGCCTGCTGGCGGACGGCTGTATCAAGCGGATCGGCTGCGTCGTCAACCACGTCGTCACCGGATTCACGAGCAACTGCATGGTCGTCTGGGACGTTCCCGACGACGACCTCGACGAGCGCGGCGAGGCGGTGGGGAGCCTTCCGTACGTCACCCTCTGTTACCACCGGCCGCGCCGCCCGGAGCAGGACTGGGAGTACAACCTGTTCACGATGATCCACGGCCGTGAGGCCGACGCCGTCGACCGGAAGATCGACGAGCTGGCGGCCGAACACCTCTCGTACGACCACGAACGGCTCTACTCGACGGAGACGCTGAAACAGACCGGCGCGCGCTACGAGGACCTCGTCGCCAGCGAGGAGTGAAAAAACGGGAATCCCGTCGGCCGTCCGGCGGTCCGGTCAGTCGTCGGCCAGTACGGTCGTCTGCTCCGTGTCGTCGGCGTCGCCGACCGCGACCGGTCCGGTGCTGTCGGGGGCGCTCCCCGCGGTGAGGTAGGTGAGCGCGTCGGCTCCGCCGACCGCGACGACGACGAAGCCGACCTTCGAGACGATGTCGAGGTAGACGAACACGAGCATCTCGGTCGCGGGCGTCACCAGCCCGAGACCGGTCGGTGCGAGCGCCCACACGACTGGGTAAAGCGTCCAGAGGACGACGGTGATGTTCCGGAGCGTCCCGAAGACGGCTCGGACCCGGTCGCCTGCGGCCGACGCCGACCGCGGGAGCGCGACGAGCAGCCCGTACACCAACGCGACGTACGCGACGCCGCCGACGCCGAACAGCGCCCACGAGAGCGTCCCCGTGGTGGCGCTGGCGGCGATACCGGCAGCGATGATCACCACGTCCACGCCGATCAGTCCGGTGAGGACGCCGCGCGATGGCCGCGCGAGCAGGCCGAGGTACAACAGCAGGAGCGGCGTCGTCAGGAGCCAGTCGACGTAGCGAACGATCTCCAGATCGCCGCCGGGCGTGGATACCACGCCGACGCCGAGCCCCATCGCGAGGTACGCGAGCGCCGCGATGCCGGTGACGCCCGCGAGCGTGAGGTAGTACTTCGCGTGCGATTCACCGGAGTCGTCACGCGAGAGCCACGCCCAGAGCGGCGCGACCGTTCCGGCGGCCATCGCGACGAACCCCACCCACGCCCAGACGGCGGCGTCTGCGATCATCGCCGATCACCTCCCTCGGAGAAGGTGTCAGCATCGGCGGCGTCGGCCCCGTCTGCGTGCGAGAAGTCGAAGGCGTCGCCCGCACTGGCCGCGTCGTCGCCGTCGGACGCGGCCGTCCCGCCGTCCGAGACGGCCTGTGCGGTCGCGTCGCCCGCGCTCGGCGTGGTGTCGAGTTCGGCGTCGGCCGCGAACTCGAAGTCGCCGACGGCGTCGCGCAGGTCGCGGGCGCGGTCCGAGAGCGACTCGGCGGCCGTCTCGACCGCGCCGAGCGTCCGCTCCTGTTCGTCGACTGCACCGGTCACGTCGCCGGCGGCGCTCGCGGTCTGTGCGCTGATCGCGGAGACGTCCTCGACGTGGCCGACGACGGCGTCGACGGAGTCCGCCTGCGTCTCCGTCGCGCGGGTGATCTCCGTCATGCTCGTGTCGGTCCGCTCGGAGGCCTCCGCGAGGCGCTCCAAGGCGTCGATCGACGTCTCGACGGTCTCGACGCCGGCCGAGATCCGCTGTTCGGTCCGCTCCATCGCGTCTGCGCCGGTCTCCGCGCGCTCTTGGACCGCGTGGATGCGCGCTTCGATCTCGCTCGCGGACTCCTGCGTCTCCTCGGCGAGCGACTTCACCTCCTCCGCGACGACCGCGAAGCCGGCCCCCTCGGCTCCCGACCGCGCCGCCTCGATGGACGCGTTCAGGGCGAGCAGGTTGGTCTGTTCTGCGATATCGGATATCGTGTCGACCACCTCGCCGATCTCTTCGACCTCCGCGGCGAGCGCCTCGA
This sequence comes from Halorubrum sp. BV1, assembly GCF_000746205.1. NCBI lineage: Archaea > Methanobacteriati > Methanobacteriota > Halobacteria > Halobacteriales > Haloferacaceae > Halorubrum > Halorubrum sp. BV1. The sequence continues at coordinate 364,749 of NZ_KN050825.1, read as the reverse complement.
CCTCCGCGGTCGTCTCCGCGGTCGTCTCCTCGACGGCGTCCATCTCCGCGAGCGCCTCCTCTGCGGCCTCGCGTCCCTCCTCGCCGACCGAGGCGGCGTGTTCCGCCGTCTCGGCCACGTCGGTGACGGTCGATGCGACCTCCTCCGCCGAGGACGCGAGGTTCTCGGCCTCGTCGGTCGCCGCCCGGAGGTCGTCGCGCTGGGTGCGCGCCCCCTCGGCGATCTCCTCTACGGCCTCGCTCACGGTCCCCGTCGTCGCCCGCAGGCTCTCGGTGCGGTCGTCGACGGTGCCGGCGACGTCGGCGGTGTCCTCGGCGACCGTCGCGACGGAGGTCACGGTGTCCTCCAGTTCGGCGGCCATCTCGTTGAACGCCGTGCCGACGCGCGCCATCGACTCGTTGTCGCTGTCGGGGTCGACCCGTTGTGTGAGGTCGCCGTCGGCGAGCGCGCGCATCGCGGACTCGTACTCGGTCGCCTTCTGTTCGACCGTCTCCGCGCGCTCCGTCGCCTCGCGGCGGGCGCTCTCGGCCTCCTCGCGTGCGGTCTCCGCGTCGTCGATCTCCGATCGGAGCGACGATCGCATGGCGTCGAACGCCCGGAACAGCCGTCCGATCTCGTCGTTCCGTCCGGTCTGGAGTGGCACATCGAGGTCGCCGTCGGCCATACGCTCGGCCTTCGCCGTGAGCTGTCGCAGCGAGATGACGGTGTTCGACCCGACGGTCACCCCGATGAGTGCGAGCCCGATGACGGTGAGAAGCGTCATACCGATGAGGCCGGACCGGATCTCCGCACCCGCCGCGCCGAGCCCGTCTGCCCTGAGGTAGACGAGTACCCCGTACGAAACTGAAATCCCCATGACGCCGACGAGCGACAGCGCGAGCTTCGCGCCGTAACTCGACCGGACACGGGAGAACGGTCCCCATTGCATATGTATCCAGTACCAGCGGCTGAGTTCGTATAATAACTGGCACCCAAATATTAGGGCTGATAACGTCTGCGGGCCGCGTGCGACCACTGAGCGGCCGGCTCTCTGCGCGATGTCGAGGCAGCGCCCCGAGGCCGGTGATCGGCCGGAACTGCGAGCCGGCCGAGGCCGACTGGTCGACCGGCCGACTGGTCGACCGGCCGACTGGTCGACCGGCCGACCGAGTCGAAACTGGACGCCGATCCGTCTCGCATCGTCCGGGTGAACCGTCGTCCCCGTCGGTTTCACTTTCGCTTTCGGGGTCGTTTTTAAAACCCGTCGGGCCGACTGTGACACCATGAGCCAGTCCACGTTCGACGACGACGACCTGTTCGGCGAGGCGGCGGCGGAGACCCGCGCGGAGGTCGAAGAACACCTGACGGCCGCCCGCGAGCAGCTTCCCGATCCGGACGCGGTCTGGGAGACGGACGCGGACAACGTGCTCGGCGTACTCAACGGACTGAAGTCGGCGCTCGACGTCGGCGACGCGGTCGACAGCGTGCGCTCGGCGAAGAAGGCGTACGTGCTCGGCGAGCGAGCCGACGCCTTCGACGACGCGGACGACCTGAAGGCGGAGATCGAGGAACTGGAGGCGCTGGTGGGTGACATCGAGGCCGCCGCCGAGGAGGTCGCCTCGCTCACCGGAACCGTCCCCGCGATTCGCGGCGCGCTGCAGGACGCGACGGCCGAAGAAGAAGGCGAGGAGTAAGCTTACCGCGACGCCGGCTCCCGATCGACGACCGCTCCCGCCAGCTCCGCGAGCGCGTCGCTCGCGCGGTCGAGCAACTCCTCGCCGAGCGCGGCGTCGCCCGCGCTCGGGTCGCCGACGACGCCGTTGTCGGTGAACTCGTCGGAATCGTGCGCGAGGTTCACGCCCGCGACCCACTCGCCCCAACGGTCGGCGGCCTCCTCGCTCGCAGCCGCGACCCGCTCCTCTCGGACGAGTTCTGGATGTGTCGCGCGCAACAGCGCCGTCTCCAGCGGGCCGGCGTGGCCCATGTCGCTCGCGTGCTCTCCGACCGCCTCGAACCATGTGAACGCGACCGCGTAGCCGTCGTGGGCGTCGTCTCTGGAGAACCGCCGCGCGATCTCCCCGAGCGCCTCCACGTTGCCGCCGTGACCGTTGACGAACACGACTCGGTCGATCCCGTGGCTCGGCAGCGACGCGGCGGTCTCGCGGACGTACGTCCGGAACGCGTCCGGCGAGACCCACATGGTCCCGTCGAACCCGCGGTGCTCCTCGGCGACGCCGACGGGTATCGGTGGAGCAAGGGCGACCGCGCCGGAGGTGTCTGACGCCTCGTAGGCCGCCGCGCCCGCCTCTGCGACCGCGACCGCATCGAGCGTGTCGGTGCCGAGCGGCGCGTGGGGGCCGTGCTGTTCGGTGCTGCCGACGGGGACGAACGCGACGTCGATGTCGGCGTCGCGCACGTCGGTCCATGTGGCGTCCGCGAGTCGCATACCGACTCGTCGCCGCGCCGGACCCTATAGCCAGCGGTCCGAACAGGAGACGTACTCGAGTGACTTACACGAGAGATATGGTGGCCGATGGCGGGCGTGAGGCCCTCGGGCGTCGCCGGCGCAGATCAGTCATCGTCGCCGGCGCGGTCGCGGTCAGTCGTCGTCGCCGGCGCGGTCGCGGTCAGTCGTCGTCACCCTCGGCGTCTTCGATCAGTTGTGCGGTCCGCTCTTGTGCGCGGTCGATGAACTCCTGTGGCAACTCGTCTATCTCGCCGGCCTGCACGCCCCAGAGGTGCGCGTACAACCCGGCGTCGTCGAGCAACTCCTCGTGGGTCCCGCGCTCGACGACCTCGCCGCCCTCCAACACGAGGATGGTGTCGGCGTCTTTGATCGTGGAGAGGCGGTGTGCGATCGCGAACGTTGTCCGCTCGGCGGTGAGCCGGTCGAGCGAGCGCTGGATCAGCATCTCCGTCTCGGTGTCGACGTCGGAGGTCGCCTCGTCCAAGACGAGGACGTCCGGGTCCTTGAGCACCGCCCGGGCGATGGTGACGCGCTGGCGCTGGCCGCCGGAGAGTTTCACTCCCCGCTCGCCGACCATCGTGTCGTAGCCGTCGGGGAGATTCTCGATGAACTCGTGGGCCTCGGCGGCCTTCGCGGCCTCGCGGACCTCCGCGTCCGTCGCGTCGAAGGTCCCGTACGTGATGTTCTCGCGGACGGTCCCGTAGAAGAGGTACGACGACTGACCGACGTAGCCGATCGAACGGCGAAGCGATTTGAGGGTCACGTCGCGGACGTCCTGGCCGTCGATCCGGATGGCCCCGTCGTCGACGTCGTACATCCGGAGCAGTAGCTTGAGGACGGTCGATTTGCCGGCTCCGGTCGGCCCGACCAACGCGAGCGTCTCGCCGCCGGAAACCGCGAAGTCGACGTCCGAGACGATCGTCTCGTCGTCGTAGCCGAACGAGACGCCGTCGTATTCAACCGCGCCGTCGTCCACGACGAGGTCCTCGGCGTCCGGGTCCTCGGCGAGCCGCGAGGGCTCGTCCATCAGCCCGAAGATCCGCGCGGAGGAGGCGCGGGCGCGCTGGTACATATTGATTATCTGCCCGAACTGCGCCATGGGCCAGATGAACCGCTGGGTGTAGAGGATGAAGACGACGAAGTTCCCGACGGTGAGCGTCCCGGTGAACGGGCCGGGCGGCGTCTCCTGGAACACCCACAGTCCGCCGATCACGAAGGTGATCACGAAGCCGATGCCGGCGAACACGCGCAGCGCCGGGAAGAAGGTGATCCGGGTGCGGATCGCGTCCCAGTTGGCGTCGAAGTAGTCCATCGACACGTCGTCGACGCGGTCGGACTCGTACGGCTCCGTGTTCGAGGACTTGATCACCTGAATCCCGCCGAGGTTGTTCTCCAGTCGGGAGTTCATCGTCCCGACCGACGAGCGCACCGCGGCGTACTTCGGCTGGATCGTCCTGATGAACAGGTAGGTGAACCCGGCGATGATCGGCACCGGCAACAGCGCCACGAGCGCCAGCTGCCAGTTGATCCAAAAGAGGATGACACCGATCCCGAGGACCATCACGGAGAGCCGGAACAGCGAGTTCATCCCGTCGTTCAAGAACCGTTCGAGCCGGTTCACGTCGTTCGAGAGGATCGACATCATCTCGCCGGTCTGCTTGTCCGAGAAGAACTCCATGTTCAGCCGCTGCATCTTGTCGTACGTGTCCGTGCGGACGTCGTGCTGGATGTGCTGGGCGAACGCGTTGAACCCCCAGTTGCGGATCCAGTGGAACCCGGCACCGAGCATGAACGCCCCCGCGATGACGCCGACCGTGAACCAGAACTGGTCGGCCTGCGCCGTGGGCAGCCACGCGTCCGGCAGTACGACGAGCGGGATCTGCTCGCGGAAGTCGACGTCTCGACGGAACACGGCGTCGATGGCGATCCCGAGCATGAGCGGCGGGAGCAGATCGAGAAGCCGCGCGAAGACGCTGGCGAGCACGCCGACGGAGACCTGCGGGAGATACGCGCGGCCGTAGACGGCGAACAGCCGCCGCATCGGATTCTCGACCTCCTCGCGCTGCTCTTCGAACGGGTCGTCGTCTTCCCACTCTGCGCTACTCATCACCGAGACTACCGGGCCGCGAGACAAGTGGGTTTCCTTCGGATCGATCTGGACGGTGACCGTGCGTCAGACGTTCCGGCGCTCGGTCGCCGGATCGACGCCGGCGGCGTCGAGGTCATCGCGGATCCGACGGCGGAGCGGATCCGGAACCTCGTCGCGGGGGATCGGCGCGGCCGTCTCGCGGTCCTCGTCGGTCGGAACCGTCCAGTAGAGGACGCGCTCGGCGGGAGCGTAGAACTCGATCGCGACGCGGTCGCCCCCGCCGTCGTAGTGGACGCGCGCGGCGTCTCCCTCGGCACGCCACCCCTCCTGACCGACGAGCGCGGCGATCTCCTCGTGCATGGGGAGAGTCGGGGCGGGGGGCTCATGTCGGCTTCGGCCTCGGTCGCCGGGTCCCGCGGTCGCCGCCCGCGACGAGCACGCCTCGAAAGGAGTTTACCCCCGCCGGCCGCAGGGCGGGTATGTCCCTTCGCGTCACCTTCCTCGGGACGGGCGGTGCCGTCCCGACCACCGAGCGCGCGCCGAGCGCCCTGTTCGTCAACCGCGAGGGCGACCGCCTGCTGTTCGACTGCGGCGAGGGAACCCAGCGCGGCATGATGCGATACGGCACCGGGTTCGGGATCGACCACCTGTTCGTCTCGCACCTCCACGGCGACCACGTCCTCGGGATCCCGGGACTGATCCAGACGCTCGGGTTCAACGACCGGACGGAGCCGCTCTCGATCTACTGCCCGCCGAACACCGACGGCGACCTCCGCGATCTGGTCCACGCGGTCGGTCACGACCCCGCGTTTCCGATCCGGATCGAGCCGGTCGCACCCGGCGAGGTCGCCCTCGACGCCGACGGCTACGCGGTCCGCGCCTTCGAGACGGAACACCGCACTAAATCGCAGGGGTACGTCTTAGAAGAGGCGGACCGCCCCGGCCGGTTCGACCGGCCGAAGGCGGAGGAACTCGGCGTTCCCGTCGGCCCGAAGTTCGGTCGGCTCCACGCCGGCGAACCGGTCGAGGCCGACGACGGGACGGTCGTCGAGCCCGATCAGGTCGTCGGCCCGCCGCGTCCCGGGCGGAAACTGGTGTACACGGCAGACACGCGCCCGCGAGAGCGGACCGTCGAGGCCGCCCGCGACGCCGACCTGTTGGTCCACGACGCCACCTTCGCCGACGACATGGCCGACCGCGCCCGCGACACCGCGCACTCGACCGGTCGCGAAGCCGGATCGATAGCGGCGCGCGCGAACGCAACGCGGCTGGCGCTCGTCCACATCTCCTCGCGGTACGCGGCGGACGCCTCCGCGATCCGCCGAGACGCCCGCGAGGAGTTCGACGGGGACTGCATTCTGCCCGACGACGGGACGCTGATCGAAGTGCCGTTCCCGGAGCGAGAGGAGTAGACCGCTCTGCGTCCGCGAGACGATCCGGTCGCGATCACACCCTGGCCACACCGACCCGGGAAAGCTTGATGGGCCGCGCAGCCGACTCCTCGCGTATGTCCGACGACTGCATCTTCTGTGCGATCGCCGACGGCGAGATCCCGGCGCGGACCGTCCACGAGACTGACGACGCAGTAGCCTTCCTCGACGCGAATCCCCTCGCTCCGGGGCATACGCTCGTGATCCCGAAAACACACGCCGAACGCGTCGGCGATCTCGACGCCGACCTCGCGAGCGCCGTCTTTGACGTCGTGAGCGAGATCACGCCGGCGGTCGAAGCCGCCGTGGACGCAGACGGCGCGAACGTCGGGATCAACGACGGTGAGGCGGCCGGTCAGGAGGTGCCTCACGTCCACGTCCACGTCGTCCCGCGGTTCGACGGCGACGGCGGCGCGCCGATCCACGCGGTCGCCGGCGAGCGCCCCGACCTCGCAGACGAGGAGCTGGACGCGATCGCGACGGACGTATCGGCCGCGATCGACGGGTGACTCCACTTCGACCGGCGATTGCGCGCCGCTCATCGTCGCTCGTCCGCCGACCGCTCATCGTCGCTCGTCCGTCGACCGCTCACCCGCGTCCGCCCGCCAGCCGGTCCGCGGCCGGTAGCGTGCGGAGCCACAGCATCGCCGCGGTGCCCGCCAGCGGCCCGATGACGAGCGGGGCGAACGCCCACTGCCAGCCGGCGGCGTCCCGCACGACGGGGACGAGCTGGATCGACGCGATGGTGATGAGAAAGCCGACCGCGGTCTGAAGCGTCAGCGCGGAGCCGACGTAGCTCTCGTCGGCGAGCTCTGAAACCGCCGCCGAGAACTGCGCGGAGTCGGCCACGATGAAAAAGCCCCAGACGAGGACGAACGGGGCGACCACGAGCGGCGACGCGCCGAACACGACGCCCGCGAGCAGGCAGGCCGCCCCCGAGACGATCATCGACACACTGGTGACGACGGACCGGCCCCACCGGTCGGCCGCGGAGCCGGCGAGCCACGCGCCGACGCCGCCGACGGCGATCGTCGCGAACGCTAACAGCGCGGCGCTGCGGTCGGCGTCGGCGACGCCGCCGGCCTCGAAGCTCGCGGCGAGGTAGACGGGGATCCACGTCCAGACCGCGTACAGCTCCCACATGTGACCGAAGTAGCCGGTGTTCGCGAGGACGACGCCCCGGTCGGTGACGATCCGGCGGATCGCGCTCGGGTCGAACGGGGCCGTCTCCGGCTGGTGTGGCCCGTCCTCGTACGCGAGCACGAGCAGCCCACCGACCGCCGCGAGCGCGGCGGTGCCGTACAACACCGCGTCGGGTCGCCCGATCCCGCCCACGGCTCGGAGGAAGTGCGGCGAGGCCGATCCGACCGTGAGCGCGCCGACGAGAACGCCGATCGCCAGCCCGCGTCCCTCGTCGAACCACGACGCCATCATCTTCATGCCGGTCGGGTACACGCCCGCGAGCGCGACGCCGGTCAGGAACCGCAGGAGGATCGCGGGCGGACCGCTCTCGACGACCGCCGCGATGACCGCCGTTCCCGCGGCACCGACCAGCGCGGAGCCGGCGAACAGATATCGCGGCGGGACGACATCGGCGATCGTCAGCGACGCCGACAGGAGGGCTCCGACGACGAACCCCAACTGGACCGCGTTCGTCAGCCACGCCGTCTCGGCGGGCGAAAGCCCCCACGCCGCGGCCAGCTCCGGTCCGACGGCGGTCCCGCTGAACCAGAGCGTCATCGCGAACAGCTCCGCGACGCCGACCAGCACGAGCGCGCGCCACTTCCCGTCTGCGATGGCAACCATGTGCCCGTACCGATGGATCATTCGTGACATAAGTGTTGGGACGGCGCGAACGCGACCGACGCTCAACCGCGTCGCGGGGGCGATCCGCGACGCTTAACACCCGACTACAGAGAGCGGTCTCATGCATGCCACGACGCTCGCGCTGGTCGGAGCGACCGGCGGCGCGGGAACGACGCGGACCGCCGTCGAGCTAGCGGCCGTCGGCGCACGAGGCGGCCACGAAGTCGCGGTCGTCGACGCCGCCTTCACCACGCAGGGTCTCTCGGAGTACGTCGCGGGCCGGATCGACACCGATCTCACCGCGCTCCTCACGGACGAGACGGAATCGTCGCTGTCGGCGGCCGCGTACCCGCTCGGGGGCGCCGGTGCGTCCGGTGTCGCGTCCGAACCGAACGCGAGAGGCGTGACCTCCGACGGTCGCGTCGATATCGTCCCCGCGCGAGCGCCCTTCGAGCGCCTCGCGCGGGCGAAGACGGCGGCGGCCGCACGGAAGTTAGAGCGCCGCATCGAGGAGGCGACCTCGACGCACGACGCCGTCGTCCTCGACGTCGCACCCGTCGGGTCGAACGAGGCGGTCGCCGCGGTCACCGCCGCCGACCGGGTCGAGACGGTCCGTCCGGCGTCGGACCACGGGCGCGACGCGCTCCAGCGCCTCCGCGGGCGGATGGCGGACGTCGGAGCGACCGTCGACGGATCGATCGCGGTGGCGGCGCGCGACCGCCACGTCGATCCCGCCGAGTCGTCGGCCGACACCGTTCTCTCGGCCGTCGACCCGGAGGTCGCGGCCGCGCCGACCACGGCGCGTGGCGACGGTGCGTACACGCGCGCCCTCCGTGACACGTACGAGCGGGCGTTCGGCGTGTCACTCGAGATCGACGTCGCCGACTCCGGGCTGATCGATCGGCTGCGGCCGTCGAACTGACCGGAAGGGGCCGACCCGCGGACCGCGGCGGTCGGCTCAGCGGAGGCCGTCGGGGTCGCCGAGCGCCCCGTCGAGCGGGGCGGAGCCGGCGAGGTGGGCGTCGACGGCGTCGGCGACGGCGGACACCGCGTCGTGAGTCTCGACGTAGGTCGCCAGCGCGAAATCCGCCTCGTCGCCGCCGGTGAGCGCGACGGCGTCGCTGCGGCCGATCCGGCCGTCGAGCCAGTCGCGGACGACGCCGCGCCGGGTCGGCGCGAGCGGGCAGACCCCCGCGACGCCACAACGATGGAGCGTCTTCGCGGCGATCATCGGCGTGATTCCAGCCTCGCTCGCGGCGTCTCCCACGCTCCGTCCGGTCGAGTAGGCGTCGACGAGTGTCGCGGTTGCGGCCGGCGTACACGGGAGATCGGCGGCGTGGGCCGAGAGGCGATCGACGAGCGGCGTCTCGGTGTCGTCCGCGACGGCGACCCCGCGGTCGCGCTGGCGCGCGGTCACTTCGAGGCCCGCCGCGATCTCCGAGAGCGTCATGGCACTCCGTGCGCCGGACGGGGTGTTAAACCCCCCGTACTGCGAGGGGGACCGACGGCGAACCACCGACCGGTTACCGGTCGGTTCGAGCACGCGGATCGCACCGTCTTCCCCCCGATCCACCCGGGTTTAAGTAAGGGATCGGGACGGAGTTGGAAGTACGATGAGCCACGCACGTCCGACCCGCGTCCGCTCGCACCGCACCGAAACCACCGACGGTATCGAGGGGACTGAGCGAACTGCAGTCGACGAGTGTCCAGAGTGCGGCGGTCGAACGCAGGTCGACGCGGCCGAGCGCGTCTGTCGCGACTGCGGGCTCGTGGTGGAGGCCGACCGGATCGACCACGGCCCCGAGTGGCGATCCTTCGCCGACGACGAGACGAACCCGAAGCGCACTGGCGCGCCGCTGACGCGCTCGCGACACGACCGCGGGCTCTCGACGGAGATCGGGCGGTCGACCCGGGTGAAGGGCCGCAAGCGTCGGCGGCTCGCCCGGATGCGCACCCAGCACAACCGCGCGCGGATCTCGACGAAACGCGACCGCAACAAGGTGTACGCATACACCGAGATTCGGCGACTGACCGGCGCGCTGGAGCTACCGACGAACGTCCGTGACGCCGCCTGTGCCCTGTTCGACTCCGCGCAGGCCGAGAGCCTGCTGCGCGGGCGCTCGCTGGAGGGCTTCGCGGCCGCGTGCGTCTACGTCGCCTGTCGCACCGCGAACGTCGCCCGCACCGTCGGCGAGGTGTGTGAGGCCGCGAAGGCGACCGAGGCCGAACACCGCGCCGCCTTCGACGCGATGAACCGCGACCTCGGCCTCCCGATCGGCCCGACGGGTCCCGCGGAGTACCTGCCGCGGTTCGCGAGCGACCTCGGCGTCGAATCCGGCGTCGAGCGCCGGGCCGGCGAACTCGTCGAGCGCGCCGTCGCGGAGGGGATCGCGAACGGCCGCAACCCGGTCGGCGTCGCCGCCGCCTGCCTCTACACCGCGGCCCGCGAGCGCGACGCCGACTGCACGCAACGGGACGCCGCCGACGCCGCGGGCGTCACGCCAGTGACCGTCCGGCGGACGTTCGTCGAGCTGACCGCCTGAGAGCGGCGAAGCTCGGATCGCCGAATAGCTCGACGACCGAGTTCGATGGTCGCGAAACCACTGTCGCCGTTCGTTCAGCCACAGCAACCGGTCTGTGAGTCGTCGCTAAAACCGACAATACAGCAAGAGCCACATTGGTTGTTACCGAACGTCATGACACGCTGCGAAACACTTCCGGTGATCTTAGGCTTAAGGGGCCGACACACCATATGAGCCACATCATGTGGCTTGCACGGGTAGAAGAGGACCACTCGGCTTCGTTCATCGAGGAGGCGACCGTGGAACCGTCCTTCCTCGAAGAAGCGCTCGGCTGTGATCTCACGGCAGCATCGGACACGACTCAGTGCGGCTTAGAAGACGCGGATGAGTTCCGCACGCACATACAGAACAACAGCTTCTAATGACAATACACGGACCCACTCGAACCTCTCGCCGATCGGTCGATCCGGAGATACACGAAATCAAAGCGACACCCGAGACCGTGAGCTGGGGGTATTTCGACAACTCACAGGAGCCGGTCTGCCGCGTCGAATCCGGCGATATCGTACGCATCGAGACGGTGTCACATCATGCCGGGGACGCCCCGGACTACATGATGGATGAGGGCGTCAGAAAAATCTACGACGAGATCGACGTGGAGAACCGGGGACCGGGCGTACACATCGTGACCGGACCGATACACGTCGAGGGCGCGGAGCCGGGCGACGTACTCGAATGTCGGATTCTCAACCTCGAACCTCGGCTACCGTACGGAAGCAACGTCTGTGCGAACTGGGGACTGTTGTACGACGATTTTGATGACACTGAATACGTGACGATATACGAGGTCGATCAGGAGACACAGACAGCACACGCCCGCTTCCAATACGAGTACCCGGATCTGTACGACACGCCCGGACGAATAATCGATCCGAAATCAGTCGACCGAGAACCGGTGTTAGCGGACATCCGAGTCCCCGTTCGGTACCACTTCGGAACGGCCGGCGTCGCTCCCGCTGCGGACGGCAAAATAGACACAGTCCCTCCCGGAATATACGGTGGGAACGTCGATAATCGCAATTTCAACGTTGGAACGTCGATGTACTACCCCGTTCAGGTTGAGGGTGGACTGTTCACTGCCGGGGATTCGCATATCGCGGAGGGAGACGGCGAAATTTCGGGGACGGCCATCGAAGCACATGTCGACGCAGTCGTTCAGTTCTTCGTCAGAGACGACATCGACATTTCGGCTCCGCTTCTGGAAACCGAGGAGTACTGGATGACGCACGCGTTCGATGCCGATCTCGACATCGCAACGCGAAAAGCCGCCTTGGAAATGATCTCGTTCCTCGAAGAGACGAAAGGTCTGTCAGAACCGGAGTCGTATTCACTGTTGAGCGTTGCGGCCGATTTCCAGTCGACACAGGTCGTAAACGGTGAAAAAGGGATGCACTGTAAACTCCGAAAAGACCTGTTTCCGCCCTCCTCAGATTGATAATAATTGGGACAAAACACCGTTGAACGTGCCACCGCTCCGGAGCGCTCCCGAGCCCTCGAAACCGATCACGACACATGGGGACGGGTAGCACGAAAACCGTTAAGCCCGGCTGTCGCGTACGAGCGTGCATGAGCGCTGACCGGTCCGCCCTGTTGCGGGCCATCGAGCGCGGCGAACGGGACGGCGGCGCGATCGAGTTCAAAGAGCGGCTCACCCGCGAGGTCCATCTGGCCGACGGCCGGATGGAGTCGCTCGTGGCCCAGCTCCGCCACCGCGTGCTCTCCGGCGACGGCGAGGCCACCTACGTCCTCGGCGTCACCGACGACGGGGGGCTCGCGGGCGTCGACCCCGAGACCTTCTCCGAGACGATGGACGTGCTCTCGCTTCTCGCCAGCGAGGCGGACGCGCACATCGCCGACGTCGAGACGTGGAGCGCCGGCTCGTCGGGGAGCGGGAGCACCGACGGGCTCGTCGGGCTCGCGACGCTCCGCGACGGCGGGATGTTCGAGACCGACGACGACCACCTCGTAGTCGGGACCGCGGGCCACGTCGACCACGGGAAGTCGACGCTCGTCGGCACTCTCGTCACGGGTCGGGCGGACGACGGACAGGGCGGCACGCGCGGCTTCCTCGACGTGCAGCCGCACGAGGTCGAACGCGGGCTGTCGGCCGACCTCTCGTACGCCGTCTACGGCTTCGCCGACGGCGACGCCGTGCGTATGGACAACCCCCACCGCAAGTCCGACCGCGCGCGGATCGTCGAGGAGGCCGACCGGCTGGTCTCGTTCGTCGACACCGTGGGCCACGAGCCGTGGCTCCGGACGACGATCCGCGGGCTCGTGGGCCAGAAGCTCGATTACGGACTCTTAGTCGTCGCCGCAGACGACGGCCCGACGAAGACGACCCGCGAGCACCTCGGCATCCTGCTCGCGACCGAACTCCCGACGATCGTCGCGGTCACGAAGGCGGACGCCGTGAGCGACGAGCGGCTCGCCGCGGTGGAACGCGAGGTGGAGTCGATGCTGCGGGACGCCGGCCAGACGCCGCTCCTCGTCGACCGGCACGGGATCGACGCGGCGGTCGCGGAGGTCGGCGACGGCGTCGTCCCCCTGCTGTCGACGAGCGCCGTGACGAAGGCGGGCATCGGAACGCTCGACCGGCTCTTCGAGACGCTCCCAAAGCGCGCGACCCCCGAGCGCGCTGAGTTCCGGCTGTACGTCGACCGCAGCTACAAGGTGACCGGCGTCGGCGCGGTCGCATCCGGCACCGTCAACTCCGGCACCGTCGAGGCGGGCGACGAACTCCTCTTGGGACCGATGGCCGACGGATCCTTCCGCGAGGTGGAGGTGCGTTCCATCGAGATGCACTATCACCGCGTCGACAAGGCGACCGCCGGCCGGATTGTGGGCATTGCCCTCAAGGGCGTCGACGAGGCGGAGATCGAACGCGGGATGGCCTTGGTCCCCCGCGACAGCGACCCGGAACCGGTCCGCGAGTTCGAGGCCGAGGCGATGGTGCTCAACCATCCGACGCGGATTCAGGCGGGTTACGAGCCCGTGGTCCACGTCGAGACCGTCTCGGAGGCCGCGGTCTTCTCGCCCGAGGGCGGCCAGCTCCTCCCCGGCGACACCGGGCGGACGCGCGTCCGGTTCAAGTTCCGCCCGTACCTCGTCGAGGAGGGACAGCGGTTCGTCTTCCGCGAGGGGTCGAGTAAGGGCGTCGGGACGATCCGGGCGGTGAATCCGGACTGATTCGAGGAACCGTCAGGCCTCCTCGACCACGTCGACGAGTTCCATCAACGGGTAGCCGTCGACCATCGCCATCCGGGTGCGGACGCGGACGCCCTCGTAGTCGATCCGCATCTCGACGTCCATCAGCGAGCCCGTAAGCTCCGTGTATCCGTTCTCGTGGTCGATCGCGTCGGCGACGCGGTCGTCGCGGATCTCGACGGTCACGGACTCACAGAACGGCTGATTCTCTATCGCCTCCGCCATCGCGGCCTCCAGGCTCCGGGCGCTCGACGGGCTGACGGGCGTCCCCGCGAACTGGTGGTACAGCGAGCCGAACTTGATCCCCGCCTCGAAACACGCCTGCTCCGCGTCGGTTGCCATACCGGCCCTCCGGCGGCGGCGGGGAAAGAAGTTCGGAGCCAGCGGGCGGCGTCGTTCGGCGGGGTAGTCGGGTCGCCTGCCGTACCGGGTCGCTCGCCGCACCGGGCCGCACCGCGTCGCCGACGAACGGAAGGCGTTAGGTCCGGCGGCCGGAACCCGTGGGCATGAACGCGCTTCGCGTGACCGGCGGCCGAGTGCTCCGCCCGGACGGCCGCGTGACCGAGTCGGACGTGACGATCGACCGCGACGCCGGGACGATCGTCGCCGTGGGCGAAGAGGCGGCCGACGGGGCGGGCGGCGAGGGCTCCGACCTCGCCGACGCCGAGACCCTCGACGCGTCCGGGTCGCTCGTGATTCCGGGTCTCGTCAACGCGCACACCCACGTCGCGATGACGCTGCTCCGCGGGTACGCCGACGACAAGCCGCTCGACCCGTGGCTACGGGAGGACATCTGGCCGGCCGAGGCGGCGCTCACGCCGAACGACATCGAGGCCGGTGCCGAACTCGGCGTCCTCGAAATGATCATGTCGGGGACGACCGCGTTCGCCGATATGTACTTCGCGATGGACCGAGTCGCGGACGTGGTCGACCGCGCGGGACTGCGCGCGCGACTCGGCCACGGCGCGGTCACGGTCGGTAAAGACGACGCGGACGCGCGGGCGGACGTCGAGGAGAGCGTCGTCGTCGCCCGCGACCTCGACGGGACCGCGAACGGGCGGATACGGACCGCCTTCATGCCGCACTCGCTGACGACGGTCGGCGAGGAGCACCTCCGCGAGGGCGTGGCCGCGGCCCGCGAGGCGGGGATTCCGGTGCACCTCCACGCGAACGAGACAGCGGACGAGGTCGACCCGATCGTCGAGGAGCGCGGCGAGCGACCGATCGCGTACGCCGACGATATCGGCGCGCTCGGCGCGAACGACTTCTTCGCGCACGGCGTCCACCTCGACGTGGGAGAGATCGACCGGCTCGCCGAGGCGGGGACCGCGATCGTTCACTGTCCGGCCTCGAACATGAAACTCGCGAGCGGGATGGCTCCCGTCCAGCGGCTCCGCGAGGCGGGCGTGACCGTCGCGCTCGGCACCGACGGCGCGGCCTCGAACAACGACCTCGACGTCTTCGACGAGATGCGCGACGCCGCGATGCTCGGGAAACTCGCCGCGGACGACGCGAGCGCGGTCCCCGCGGAGGCCGCAGTGGAGATGGCGACCGCGGCCGGCGCGGACGCCCTCGGGCTCCCCGGCGGACGGATCGAGCCCGGTGCGGCCGCCGACCTCGCCGTCGTCGACCTCGACGCGCCGCACCTGACCCCCGTCCACGACCCCGTTTCGCACCTCGCGTACGCGGCGCGCGGGAGCGACGTGCGCCACACCGTCTGCGACGGCACGATCCTCATGCGCGACCGCGACGTGCTGACGCTCGACGCCGACGAGGTGCGAGCGCGCGCGGCCGACGCCGCACGCGACCTGATCGACCGCGTCGAGCGAGACTGACGACGCGTACGCCTGTCCGTTGTTTGGGGAGGTGACGGCGATCTCCTCGAATCGCTTTCGAATCGAAAGTTCCGGCCGCCGATCACCCCCATTCTCGAAGCAGTAAACCAGCTAAGAGGGGAGCCCCTAGTAACAGGTATGCCAGACAGAACAGCCCACCTCGACATCACGGGGATGTCCTGTGCCAACTGCTCGGCGACGATACAGGACACCTTGGAGGCCCTCGACGGCGTGGCGTCCGCGACGGCGAACTACGCCACGGACGAGGCGACGATCGAGTACGATCCGGAGGTCGTAACGCTGCGCGAGATCTACGACGCGATCGAGTCGGCCGGCTACGGTGCAGTCTCAGAGACGGTCACGGTCCCGATCACGGACATGTCGTGTGCAAACTGCGCCGAGGCGAACGCGGACGCCCTCGACGACACGCCGGGCGTGATCGACGCGGACGTGAACTACGCCACGGACGAGGCGCAGGTGACGTACAACCCGGCGGACGCCTCTCGTTCCGACCTGTACGACGCGATCGAGTCGGCCGGCTACTCCCCGGTTCGCGAAGGCGGAGGCGAGGCCGGACGCAGTGACGCCGCCCCCGGCGCGAGCGACCCGCCCGGAGACGGGGGAGCCGGGTCTGGGGGTGGCGTCCAGAGCGCACGCGACGCCGCACGCGAGGAGGAGATCCGCAGGCAGCTCCGACTGACGCTGTTCGGCGCGGCGCTCGCCGCCCCGCTGCTCGCGTTTATGCTCGATCACCTCGCGTTCGACGGCGCGCTCTTGCCCGACAGGGTGTTCGGCGTCGGCGTCGGCTGGGTACAGTTCCTGCTCGCGACGCCGGTGCAGGTCGCGCTCGGTCGCCCCTTCTACGAGAACTCCTACAAAGCGCTCGTCAGGAACGGCCGGGCCAACATGGACGTGTTGATCGCGCTCGGCTCCAGCACCGCGTACGTCTACTCGGTCGCGGTCCTCTCCGGACTGATCGCCGGGAGCCTCTACTTCGACACGGCCGCGCTCATTCTCGTGTTCATCACGCTCGGAAACTTCCTCGAAGCGCGCTCGAAGGGACAGGCCGGCGAGGCGCTCCGGAAATTACTGGAGATGGAAGCGGAGACGGCGACGCTCGTCGACAGAGCGACGTCGGAGACGCCGCATGCCGACGGCGAACCCGTCGACGCCGGTGGGACCGAAGAAGAGGTCGAGGTCCCGCTCGACGAGGTCGAACCCGGCGACCGCATGATGGTCCGCCCCGGCGAGAAGGTCCCGACCGACGGCGTCGTCGTCGACGGCCAGAGCGCGGTCGACGAGTCGATGGTGACCGGCGAGTCGGTTCCGGTCGAAAAGAGCGAGGGAGACGAGGTGGTCGGGTCCACGATAAACGAGAACGGCGTGCTCGTCGTGGAGGCGACGAAGGTCGGCGCGGACACCGCGCTCCAGCAGATCGTCCAGACGGTGAAGCAGGCGCAGTCACGCCAGCCCGACATCCAGAACCTCGCCGACCGCATCTCGGCGTATTTCGTCCCTACGGTCATAGTCAACGCCCTGCTGTGGGGCGTCGTCTGGTTCCTGTTCCCCGAGACGCTCGCCGGGATCGTGAACGCGCTTCCGCTGTGGGGGCTCGTCGCCGGCGGGCCGGCGGTCGCGGGCGGTGGCGTCTCGGTCTTCGAGTTCGCGGTCGTCGTGTTCGCCTCCGCGGTGCTCATCGCGTGTCCCTGCGCGCTCGGGCTGGCGACGCCCGCGGCCACGATGGTCGGCACGTCCATCGGCGCGCGAAACGGCGTCCTGTTCAAGGGCGGCGACGTGCTCGAACGCGCGCGCGACGTCGACACCGTCGTGTTCGACAAGACGGGGACGCTCACCGAAGGCGAGATGGAACTAACGGACGTGATCGCGTTCAGTCCCGACGGCGAGCCTCATACTGACGGCGGGACGGCCGAGGCAGTCGCTCCCGGCGAGGGGATCGATCCCGACCCGGACGATGCTACAACCCTCACCGACGACGAGGTGCTCCGGCTCGCCGCGAGCGCCGAGCGCGGCAGCGAACACCCGCTCGCGCGCGCCATCGTCGAGGGGGCCGAGAGCCGGGGGCTCGACCTCGCCGCCCCCGACGAGTTCGAGAACGTCCCCGGCCACGGCGTCCGCGCTCGGATAGCGGGCGAGGACGTGCTCGTCGGCAACCGAAAGCTCCTCCGCGACAACGGCGTCGACCCCGATCCCGCCGCGGAGACGATGGAACGGCTCGAACGCGAGGGGAAGACAGCGATGCTCGTCGCCCGCGTGCCCGCCGGCACGGAGGGGGGGAGACTCGTCGGCGTCGTCGCCGACGCCGACTCGGTGAAATCGAGCGCGGAGGACGCCGTTTCCGCCCTCCGCGAGCGCGGTCTCGACGTGATGCTGATCACGGGCGACAACGAGCGCACCGCCCGCGCGGTCGCAGAGCGCGTCGGGATCGATCCCGGAAACGTCCGCGCCGAGGTCCTCCCGGAGGACAAATCCGACGCGGTGGAAGCGATTCAGGAGGACGGCCGCAAGGCGATGATGGTCGGCGACGGCGTCAACGACGCGCCGGCGCTCGCGGTCGCACATGTGGGGACCGCGATCGGGAGCGGCACCGACGTCGCAATCGAGGCCGCGGACGTGACGCTGATGCGCGACGACCCGCTGGATGTGGTTCGGGCGATCCGGGTCTCCGATGCCACCCTTCAGAAGATCAAACAGAACTTGGTGTGGGCGCTCGGCTACAACACGGCGATGATCCCGCTGGCGTCGCTCGGACTGCTCCAGCCGGCGCTCGCCGCCGCCGCGATGGCGTTCTCCAGCGTGAGCGTGCTCACCAACAGCCTCCTCTTCCGCCGGTACGAGCCCGACCGCGACTACCGGCTGCTCGGTCGGCTGCGGTGAGCGCGGCGCATTCGAATTTTGTATAGCACTATAGACTATATGGTGTCTTTTCACCGGGCGCTTCTACCGTCTCGTGCGCCCGTGTCTTCGCTCAACGGCGATCGACCGGCTTTTTTTCGCCCGACCCGTCCACGCCGATATGGCCGACGAGTTCGACCCCGAGAAGTTCGAGGACAAGTACGCTCACTACTTCAACGAACTGCAGCGGGCGTACAAGAACGCGTTCAACCAGATGAACGACCGGTACGACTCGGAGCTGATCCACGGGATCGACCAGACGGTGCTCAACGAGTCCGAGCCGTTCTACGAGGACGGTGAGTTTTCCGTCGAACTCCCGGAGAATCCTCGCGAGCGCATCCGCGGTGCCGTCCCCGTCGACGACGAGACGTTCGAAGAGACGCTCGATGAGTACGTCGACCGGATCGAGACGGAGCTGTATCGGACGCTCGGCGTCGACCGGCCGGAGTGAGACGCATTCGTTCGGCTCACCGCTCGAAGCGTCGATTTTCGCGGGTCGCGTTCGGTCGAACCAAAGGCATAAGCCCGCCGACCGCCAACTCGCGGGCATGAGCACGGATACGAGCGACGCGGACAACGACCTCCGCGAGCGGATCACGAACTTCCTGCGACGCAACTTCCCGCAGATTCAGATGCACGGCGGGAGCGCCGCGATCAGCCACCTCGACCGCGAAAACGGCGAGGTGACGGTGCAACTCGGCGGCGCGTGCTCCGGCTGCGGCATCTCGCCCATGACGATTCAGGCGATCAAGTCGCGAATGGTCAAGGAGATCCCCGAGATCGAGACGGTCCACGCCGACACCGGAATGGACGCGGGTGCAGACGGCGACCTCGGCGGTACCGGCGGCGGCATGTCCCCGTCGTTCCCCGGCGAGACGACCGACGACGGCGGCGAAGACGAAGGGCCGCAGGCCCCGTTCTGAACGCGCGGTCTACTTTTTTTCGGGTTGCCGGCTCCGTAGCACCCGCTCTGGATTTTGTCGGTACCGTCTTTCCCGCACTCCACTGATAAATGGTGTGTTGCTATATCAATTTCACACCGCGAGCCCGGCAGACCCGTCGCCGCCCGCCGCTGAGTGAAGACTTTTTGCTCGGGCGGTCGTTGGCGGGTTCATGCACCACCGAGAAGTGGAGACGACTGCGGAGTACGTCGCGCGGTTCGAGACCGGAGCCGACTGGCGCGAGGAGATCGAAGACCTCGCCCGCGCGGAAGACGTCGAGGCGGGCTGGTTCACGGCGCTCGGTGCGGTTCAGGACGCCGACGTGTGGTTCTACGACCAGGAGGACACCGAGTACCAGTCGGTGACGTTCGACGAGCCGCTGGAGGTCGCCGCCTGCGTCGGCAACGTCTCGCTCTTGGAGGGCGACGTGTTCGCGCACACCCACGCGGTGCTGTCGCGGCCGAGCGGGCAGGCGCTCGCCGGCCACCTCGACTCCGCGACCGTCTGGGCGGGCGAGTGTCACCTGCGGGCGTTTGACGAGCCGCTGGAGCGCGAACACGACCCGACGACCGACCTCGATTTATGGCTCTAATCTCGCGCCGGCGGCGATGAGGCCCGACGACGAGCGCTACTTCGCTCGGATCGAAGACCGGCTCGACGAGGCGTGGGACGTCGCGGAGGCCGCCAAACGGCAGGGCCACGATCCGGAGCCCGAAATCGAGATCCCGGTCGCGCGCGACATGGCCGACCGCGTCGAGAACATACTAGGTATCGACGGCGTCGCGGAGCGCGTCCGCGATCTAGAGGGAGAGATGTCCCGCGAGGAGGCGGCCTTAGAGCTGGTGAAGGACTTCGTCGACGGCAACGTGGGCGACTACGACTCCCGCGAGGGCAAAGTCGAGGGGGCGGTGCGGACCGCGGTCGCGCTGCTCACGGAGGGTGTCGTCGCCGCGCCGATAGAGGGGATCGACCGCGTTGAGCTACTGGAGAACGACGATGGTACCGAGTTCGTCAACGTCTACTACGCCGGACCGATCCGCTCCGCGGGCGGCACCGCGCAGGCGCTGTCGGTGCTCGTGGCCGACTACGCCCGGTCGCTTCTGGGCATCGACGAGTACAAGCCGCGAGACGAGGAGGTGGAGCGGTACGCCGAGGAGATCGCGCTGTACGACACGGAGACGGGGCTCCAGTACACGCCGAAAGACAAGGAGTCGAAGTTCATCGCCAAACACATCCCCATCATGCTGGACGGGGAGGCGACGAGCGACGAGGAGGTCTCTGGATTCCGCGACCTAGAGCGCGTCGACACCAACTCCGCCCGCGGCGGGATGTGTCTCGTCGCGGCCGAGGGGATCGCGCTCAAGGCCCCGAAGATCCAGCGATACACACGCGACCTCGACGAGGTCGACTGGCCGTGGCTCCAGGACCTGATCGACGGAACGATCGGAAAAGACGGGTCCGGCGACGGGGACGCGACCGAGGACGACGCCGACAGCGACGGCGATGTGCCCGCGGACGAGCCTGCCGATTCGGACGCGGATGGACTCGAAGAGACGGGCGAAGACGAGCCAACGGGTCCACCGCGGGCGGAGCCAACCCAGAAGTTCCTGCGGGACCTCATCGCCGGCCGACCGGTGTTCACCCATCCGAGCGAAGCGGGCGGGTTTCGACTCCGGTACGGCCGCGCGCGAAACCACGGGTTCGCGACCGGCGGCGTCCATCCCGCGACGATGCACATCGTCGACGACTTCCTCGCGGCCGGCACCCAAATTAAGACGGAGCGTCCGGGGAAGGCCCACGGCGTCGTTCCCGTCGACTCAATCGACGGCCCGACCGTGCGGCTCGCCAACGGCGAGGTCCGACAGATAGACGACCCCGAGGAGGCGAAGGCGGTCCGAAACGGCATCGAGAAGGTGCTCGATCTGGGCGAGTACCTCGTTAACTACGGGGAGTTCATCGAGAACAACCACGCGCTCGCACCCGCGTCGTACGTGTCCGAGTGGTGGGTGAAGGAGTTCGAGGCCGCGGGCGCGGACGTGCAAGCGTTCTCCGACGACCCGAACGTCGACCTCGAACATCCGACCGTCGAGGCGGCGCTCGACTGGGCCACGGCGTACGACTGTCCGCTCCACCCCGAGTACACCTACCTCTGGCACGACGTGAGCGTCGAGGCGTTCGAGGCGCTCGCAGACGCGGTCGCCGCCGGCGACGTGGTCGGGGGCGTGCTCGCCATCGAGCGCACGGAGACGACGCGGGAGACGCTGGAGGCGCTCCTGGTCGAACACGCCGCCACGCCGGACGCGCTCCGCATCCCGACGTGGCGGCCGCTGGCGCGCTCGCTCGGCGTCGACGACGGGCTTCGAAAGACGTGGTCCGCGGCGGACCTCTCGGCGGACGCCCGCGAGTGGGCGGGCGGCGATAACGCGGTGCGCGCGGTCAACGAAGTGGCCCCGTTCGAGATTCGCGAACGCGCACCGACTCGGATCGGCAACCGGATGGGCCGCCCGGAAAAGTCCGAGAGCCGCGATCTCTCTCCCGCGGTCCACACGCTGTTTCCGATCACCGAAGCCGGCGGCCCCCAGCGGGATGTCGCGGAGGCCGCGAGCGTGATGGACGATCAGGGCCGTCGCGGGCGGCTGGAGGTGGAGATCGCAGATCGCGTCTGTCCCGACTGCGGCGATCACACCTACCGCGCGCTGTGTCCCGACTGCGAGACGCACACCGATCTCCACTACGAGTGCGGCGGGTGTGGGACCGTCTGCGAGCCGGACGAGGCCGGTCGCGTCGTCTGCCCGCGCTGCGAGTGGGAGGTGACTGCAGCGGATCGCCGGGAGATAGACGTGAACGACGCCTACCGCTCGGCGATGGAGGCGGTCGGCGAACGCGAGTCGGCCTTCGAGATCCTGAAGGGCGTTCAAGGGCTCACCTCGCGGAACAAGACTCCGGAGCCGATAGAGAAGGGAATCCTCCGCGCGAAAAACGGTGTCACCTCGTTCAAGGACGGGACGGTCAGGTACGACATGACCGACCTCCCGGTCACGGCGGTCCGCCCGGAGGAACTCGACGTCACCGCAGACCACTTCCGAGAACTGGGCTACGAGACGGACATCGACGGCGAGCCGCTCCGCCACGACGACCAACTGATCGAACTCCGAGTGCAGGACATCGTCCTCTCGGACGGCGCAGCCGAGCACATGCTGAAGACCGCGGACTTCGTCGACGACCTCTTAGAGCAGTTCTACGGGCTCGACCGCTTCTACGAGGTGAACGAGCGCGACGACCTCGTCGGCGAACTCGTCTTCGGGATGGCCCCCCACACGAGTGCCGCGACCGTCGGGCGAGTGGTGGGATTCACCTCGGCCGCGGTCGGTTACGCACATCCGTACTTTCACGCCGCGAAGCGGCGGAACTGCTTCCATCCAGAGACGGAGATTGAATACCGAGACGACGCGGGATGGCACCGCGAAACGATCGAGACGTTCGTCGAGGACCGGCTGGACGATCCCGATACCGACGACTTCGGAACGCTTGTTGAGGAACTTGACGGCGCAATTGAGGTGCCCTCCATCGACGAACGCGGAAACAGGTCCACGCAACCGGTAACCGCCGTTTCGAAACACCCGAGCCAAGATCATCTCGTTCTGGTCGAGACTCGGCGCGGGCGTTCGATCCGCGTGACGCCTGACCACACGATGCTACGAGTCGCCGATGGGGGTGTTCAAAAGGTCGACGCAAACGAACTGGAGGTCGGTGATACCGTTCCGTCGAGTCCTTCACAACAGAACGTATCGATGAACGCCGCCACCAGCACAGCGAGGGACGGAGGAATTGAAACTGACGAGGTAAGGTCAGTTTCGTTCCTCGAAAGCGATGTCGAGTACACGTACAATCTCACCGTCGCCGAGACGCACACGCTCGCGGCGAACGATCTGCTGGTCGCTCAGTGTGACGGCGACGAAGATTGCGTGATGCTTCTCATGGACGGCCTCCTCAACTTCTCGAAGACGTTCTTGCCGGACCAGCGAGGCGGTCGCATGGACGCGCCGCTCGTGATGTCCTCGCGGATCGATCCCGCCGAGATCGACGACGAGGCGCACAACGTCGATATCGTGCGCGAGTACCCGCTGGAGCTGTACGAGGCGTCGCTGGAGATGGCCGACCCGGAGTCGGTCGAGGAGCTGATACAGATCGGCGAGGACACGCTCGGGACAGACGACGAGTACCACGGATTCGACCACACCCACGACACCACGGACATCGCGATGGGGCCGGATCTCTCGGCGTACAAGACGCTCGGCGACATGATGGAGAAGATGGACGCGCAGTTGGAGTTGGCCCGGAAGCTGCGCGCGGTCGACGAGACGGACGTGGCAGAGCGCGTCATCGAGTATCACTTCCTGCCGGACATCATCGGGAACCTTCGGGCCTTTTCGCGACAGGAGACACGGTGTCTCGACTGCGGGGAGAAGTACCGCCGCATGCCGCTTTCGGGCGAGTGCCGCGAGTGTGGCGGCCGGGTGAACCTCACCGTCCACGAGGGCTCCGTGAGCAAGTACGTGGACACGGCGATAGAGGTCGCAGACCGGTTCGGCTGTCGGCCCTACACCAAACAGCGGTTGAAGGTGTTAGACGAGTCGCTGGAGTCGATCTTCGAGGACGACACGAACAAGCAGTCAGGCATCGCGGACTTCATGTAGCGCGGATCGACGCGCGGGCTGGACGGACAGTCATTTGTCTCACAGACACGCACCTCCGCGTATGCCGACACTCGACTGCGACCCGGCGGTCGCTCGGGACCGCCTGACCGACGCGGGCGTCCGGATCGAGGAGGGGAACACCGCTCACGAGCGGTGGCGCGCCGAGCGCGATGGGGCGGTCGCCGTCGCGTACGACGACAAGGTCGTAGTTCAGGGCGGCGACCCGACGCGGCTCACGGGCCTGCTTTCGGACGGCGGCGGCCGCGCGCACGTCTACTTCGACGGCGCCTCGCGCGGGAACCCCGGGCCGGGAGCGGTCGGGTGGTGTCTCGTCACGTCGGACGGGATCGCCGCCGAGGGCGGCGAGCGGATCGGTCGCGTCACTAACAACCAAGCCGAGTACGCCGCGCTGATCCGCGCGTTAGAGGCCGCAGACGAGTATGGATTCGACGAGATCGACGTGCGGGGCGACTCCGAACTGATAATCAAGCAGGTTCGCGGGGAGTGGAACGCCAACGACCCCCAACTGCGCGAAAAGCGGGTTCGGGTCAGAGAGCTGTTAGACCGGTTCGACCGGTGGTCGATCGCGCACGTTCCGCGAGAAATAAACGCGCGCGCCGACGATCTGGCTAACGAGGCACTCGATGACCGGAACTGACGAGCCCCCGGAGTGGGCGCGAGAACGGGCGCGAGAACTGATGGGGGGCGGCGACGATCCCGACTCCGACGCCGAGGGCGGCGCGGCGTCTCCCGATAGCGACGACGCGGGCGACGCAGGCAGCGACCGCGTTCCCGACGTCCCGGTCGACGTCGTCGACGAGGCGGAGCGGCTCACTCGGCTCGCACGGGAGACGGACGACGACGCGGCGGCCGGCTTCTACCGCGATCGGCGAGACGAACTCGTCGATGCGTACGACTACGTCCCGCGGCTCCGAGAGGACGACGACACGCTCGTGTTGTACCCCGACGAGTGGATGGCCGACGGGACCGTCCAGCTCGACCGGATCGAGACCACGGACCGCGCGGTCGAGGTGTCGCTGTCGGGGCCGGGTGACGCCGACCGTTTTCAGGAGATCGCGGCGTACAACGACGCCGTCGCGGCCGCGGTCGCGGAGCGCGAGGCCGACGTGCACGCCGCCACCGCGCGGACGTTCGCGGCGTTCATGAGCAACCACTACGTTCGCCCGGTCGACGACGCCACGCCGGACATGCGCGCGGAGTTCAGAGAGGAGTACCTCGTCCGCAACGGCTGGCCGAGCGAGGAGCAACTGGCCGCGGTCGACGAGTCCCTGTCGGTGATCGAGACGGTCGCGGCCGACGTCGATGACTCTGACGGCCCCGACGGTCCCGACGACCGATAGTCGGTTGTCGCGTTCGGTCGGTGCGTTGAGAACGCCGTCGCTTCCGGTGTGATGACGCGGTTTTCACCGCGCTCGTGTGCCAAAACGAGGAATCGAGAGCAGTCGTCTCCGGTTCCACTCTGTCGACCGCCGACAGCACCTCACGCGTCGCCGCCGGTGATCACTCTCCGAGGAGCGTGCGGACTTCGTTTCCGCGCGTCTCGTCGGTGACGAAGCGGTCGAGCACCCACTCGATCTGTCCGAGGACGACGTCGTGTCCGGCCTCGGTCAGCTCGTACTGGTTCGTCCGCTTGTCGAGTTCGCTCTTCTCTACGAGCCCGTCGTCGACGAGATCGTCCAGGTTCGGGTAGAGCCGCCCGTGATTGACCTCCGAGCCGTAGTACGATTCGAGCTCGCGTTTGATCGCAAGTCCGTACATGGGTTCTTCGGCGAGAATCGTGAGGATGTTCTGTTGGAACGCGGTGAGGTCCGACGCCGAGGGCGGTGCATCTTCATCAGTGACTGATTGTGCCTCTGACATAGATATCTGAAGGGAAGCCGAACTTATAATCTTTCTCAAGGTTCACGAATCTTTGAATACATCACCCGTCGCGGGTGCGCGTATCGTCGGTAAACGCCGGTCTGGTGGCTGGCATGTGATGGTTTAGCCGACAGAACTCAGGTGACCGATCGACCATCTATCGGGTCAAATCGCGAAAATCCGTCGAACATACCGGGCTGTTCGGATCGAATGTCTCACCGAAACTTCCGGACGAAATCACCGGTATCGAGGACGCTCCAGCGGCAGTATCGTCGGGCGTCGTCGAAACCCGAAAGGACTTTGCGGGCTTTGGACGCAGTACCGTCCACATGGTCAACCTCTGGGAAGATCTCGAGACGGGACCGAACGCGCCGGACGAGATCTACGCCGTCGTTGAGTGTCTCAAAGGCGAGCGGAACAAGTACGAGTACGACAAGGACATTCCCGGCGTCGTGCTCGACCGCGTGCTCCACTCGAACGTCCACTACCCCTACGACTACGGGTTCATCCCGCAGTCATACTACGACGACGAGGACCCCTTCGACGTGATGGTGCTCGTGGAAGATCAGACGTTCCCCGGCTGCGTCGTCGAGGCCCGTCCGGTCGCGCTGATGAAGATGGACGACGACGGCGAACAGGACGACAAGGTCATCGCGGTCCCCACCGAGGACCCCCGCTTCGACCACATCGAGGACCTCGAAGACATTCCCCAACAGATCCGCGACGAGATTGACGAGTTCTTCTCGACGTACAAGAACCTCGAAGCCGGAAAGGAAGTCGAGACGCTCGGCTGGGAGGACAAGGCGGCCGCCAAAGACGCGATCGAACACGCACAGGACCTGTACGCCGAGGAGTTCCAGTAACGGCCTAGCCGTTCGGGTGCCGAATCGATAACTACAGCGCATCGGCCGCACCGCTCCGATGCGTTATGCCTATGGGTAATTTTTAGACGGGCGAGGGCGTAGACGCACGTAGAGCCATGAGCGCGAACCCCAAATCCGTCGGCATCGACCATCCCACGGTCGTCCCCGCGAACTTCGATCCCGAAGACCGGTCGGACGACGGCGACGGCGACGCGGCCCACCGCGACTGATTGCGGTCGCGCCCAACGTTGACTGCGATCGGCCAGAGACGCCCGTGTACCGGGCGACGCTAGGCGTCTTCGAGAACGTCGGACAGCGGCCGTGCGTCGTTCAGGAACGACGCGAACCGCTCGTCTGCCCACTCTGTGACTGCCCGGTCTCGTGATTCGAGCACGCATCGGGGGTTGTTCCGCTGGTCGTACGCGGTCACGCAGGCGAGATCCTCGTATCGAAACAGCCCGTACTCGATCTGCTCCGAGGAGACGTACACCGTGGCGTCCTCGTTGTTGAGCGCGCGGTCCGTCGCCGATTCGAACGAGTCGACCGACGTCTCGGCCACGTCCCGGTCGATCACGAGCGTTATCTCGGCACCGGCGTCGAGGGCCTCCGTCGCCGCGTCGTTGAACTGCTGGATGACGACCGGCGAGACCGCCCGGATCTCCGTCCCGCTTCCCTTCCGAAGCAGTTCGGTGATTCGGTCGACCGCCGCCAGCGGATTCCGATCCGGTGCGACCGTCAGGTCGCCGGCATTGAGTGCCGCCGGTGGAATGTCCGCACCGACTCGTTCGAGTTCGGCCGCGAACTGGCCGAACCGATCGGCGCGCTCGACCTCGTCGAGCAGCCCCTCGTACGCCTCGTGAACTCTTGTTCCGGTCGGTGTCACATGGTACGCGGCTCCGCGTTTGACGACCCAGTCTCGCTCGCGGAAGCCGGCGAGGATCCGCTGGACCGTCGTGCGCGTCGCGTCGACCGCCGCGGTCAGGTCCGCGGGCCGCCGCGGTTCGCGGCGGAGCGCCCGGAGGATCTCGACTCGAACCGGCGATCCGGAGAGATACGCCGCGCCGTCATGTCCGTCGTCGCCCGTCATCGTGGGATCCGGAGGTACGCCCACCCGGGGGTTAATGCTATCGCGTCGCACTGACCGCCCGACTCGACACACCCGCCCCCGGTCACGGGCGGTGACGGAACGACACGACGGTCCCGATGGTGTCCTCGCCGTCGATCGCCTCCGTGGTCACCGTTACGGCGGCCACCGCGTCAGCACCGAGCGCCTCCTCGATCACGGCCCGGAGCGCGTCGGGGTCCGCCCCCTTCTGTACTACTGGTACTCGCACCTGCCTCCGGTTGACGGCGACGTCGCCGAGGTCGTACTCGGTGTGCTCGAACGCGTCGCGGATCGCATCGCGAGGGTCAGCCATGCGATCACGTTGGCCGTGTGAGGTGAAAAAACAGCGGGACACCGGCACGGCTCCGGGACGGTTTCGAGGTCGGGGCACGCCGCCGGTTCCCGGCTCGACCGGCGGCCGAGCGAGGCCGCAGACGGGGCGTCGGCGACGGCGGATCGCCGCGGACCGAACGGATAAAGGGGCCGCCGACCCACGGTCTGGTAATGATCTCACTCGGAACGGCCCGCGCTCCGCCGGGCGAGACGGACACGGGCCGTCTCGAGGTGGGCGAGACGCGCGACGGGAGCCCGGTCCGTCTGCCGGTCGCGGTGATAAACGGTGCCGACGACGGACAGACGCTGTACCTCCAGGCGGTCAGCGACGGCGACGAGCTCAACGGACTCGGCGTCGTCAACCGCGTCGTTCCCCGGATCGATCCGACGGAGCTGTCGGGCTGCGTCCTCGTCGTCGGCGTCGTCAACTACTTCGCGTTCCAGGTGGCCGAACACCGGAACCCGATAGACGACCGGAAGATGAATCGCGGGTATCCGGGCGACGAGAGCGGGACGACGAGCGAGCGGATCGCCCACGCGACGTTTCAGGCCGCGACGCGCGCCGACCTCATCTTGGACCTCCATCAGGGGTCGACGAGCCGGATGATAAACGAGACGCGGGTCCGCTGCGGCGTCCGTCACCACCTCCACGGCGACTGTTTGGAACTCGCGAAGGTGTTCGGTTGCGGACACGTCCTCGATATCAAGGGTCCGGACGGTCAGCTCGCTCGGGCCGGCCCCGAACACGGGATCCCGACGATCGACCCCGAACTCGGCGGCTGTGTCGGCTGGGACGAGGAGTCGATCCAGTACGGCGTCGAGGGCGTGTTCAACGTGCTCCGCCACTACGGCTTCCTCGACGGCGACGTCGACCTCGACCGGCAGGTTCGCGCGCGCGGATTCGACCAGTACGGCTCGCCTTCGGGCGGACTCGTTCAGTTCGAGCGCGACCTCGGCGAGCGCGTCTCGTCCGGTGACGTCCTCTTCGAGGTAACCGACGTGTTCGGCGAACTGGAAGCCCGCGTGACCGCCGACGACGACGGAGTCTTCTGGCGCACGCGGCGGCTTCCGCAGGTCGCCGCGGGCGAGTACGTCTGTTCCGTCGGCACCAACGTCGACCGATACTGATGGCGGCGCGACGACTCGCCTGCCCCGAGTGCGGGGCGACGTACCGCGACAGATGGCGCTGTCGGTGCGGCGCGCCGCTGTCGTTCGCCGACCCACCCGCCCCGACCGGGACCGCCCCGGAACCGGTCGAACTCGCGACCTCGGGGCTCGACGCCCGCGGCGGGCTGTGGGCGTTCGCCGACCTCATGGCGGTCGGCGACGACCCCGCCGACCGCGTGACGCTCGGCGAGGGGATGACGCCGCTCGTCGACGCCGACGGGCCGGCAGTCACCGGCGAGGGCGGCGACGCGACCGTCGCTGCCGCCTCCGACCGTGACGGCACAGCGCCGTCCGCCACCGACCCGCGACCCTGGAACGCCGCGTTCAAGTTGGAGTACGTCTTCCCGACGGGGTCGTTCAAAGACCGGGGCGCGACCGCGACGCTCACCCGCGCGCGGGAACTCGGCGTCGACCGCGTCGTCGAGGACTCCTCCGGGAACGCCGGGGCGGCGATCGCGACGTACGCCGCGCGGGCCGGGGTCGCGGCCGAAATATACGTCCCCGCGGACGTCAAGGACGCGAAGCTCCGCGCGATCCGGCGGGCGGGGGCCGAGCCGGTCCGCGTCGAGGGGAGCCGCGCGGACGTGACCGAGGCGTGTCTCGCCGCGCTCGGGAGCGACGACGCCGGCGGGGACGCCTGGTACGCCAGCCACGCTTGGAACCCGGCCTTCTTCGAGGGAACTGCCACGGTCGCCTACGAGATCGCCGCCCAGCGCGGCTGGGACGCGCCGGACGCGGTCGTGACGCCACTCGGCCACGGCACCCTGTTCCTCGGCGCGTATCGGGGGTTCCGCCGACTCGAACGCGCGGGGTGGATCGACGAGGCCCCGCGGCTCTACGGGGCGCAGGCGGCCGGCGTCGCGCCGATCGTCCGCGAGCGCCACGGGCCGGACGCCGCCGACCCCGAGGGGCGCGTCAACGCGGCGGCCGACGGGATCCAGATCGCGGAGCCGGTGCGGGCGGCGGAGATCCACGCCGCACTCGACGAGACGGGCGGCGACGCGGTCGCCGTCACCGAGGCCGACACGGCACGCGAGCTCGACCGGCTCCACGCCGCCGGCTTCTACACGGAGCCGACCTGCGCGGTCGCGCCCGCGGCGCTCCGCACGCTCCGCGCACGCGGCGAGATCGCGGCGGACGAAGACGTGGTCGTCCCGCTCACGGGCAGCGGCTTGAAGGGGTAGATCTCGGTCGCCCCGGAGCCCGGCGGTCGGAGACCACCGCCACCCATTTCTCATCGCGGATCGTGGGGTCGCGCATGGAGATCCTCGTCTACGGCGCGGGCGCGCTTGGCAGCCTCGTGGGAGGGCTTCTGGCGCGAACACACGACGTGACGCTCGTCGGACGGGACCCCCACATGCGCCGGATCCGCGAGGACGGCCTCCGGATCGACGGCGCGGTCGACGCCCGCGTCCGTCCGCGTGCGCTCACCGACGGGACCCACCGCGCCGCGGACCTCGCCTTCGTCACGACGAAGGCGTATGATACGGACGCGGCCGCGCGGGCGCTCGCGACGGGCGAGTACGACGCGGTGTGCTCGCTCCAGAACGGGCTCACGGAGGAGCGGCTCGTCGCCGCGCTCGACGCGACGGTTCTCGCGGGCACCGCGAGCTACGGCGCGCGCATCGCCGAGCCCGGGCGTGTGACCTGCACCGGTGTCGGCGAGATCGTCGTCGGCGCGCTCTCCGGCGGTCCAGACCCGTTCGCGGACCGGGTCGGGACAGCGTTCGACGCGACGGGAATCGAGGCGACCATCGCCGCGGACATGCCGCGCCGCCGGTACGAGAAGCTCGCGGTCAACGCGGGCATCAATGGGCCGTCCGCGCTCGCTCGGCTCGCAAACGGGGCGACGCTCGACGGCCCGGCGGCCGCGGTCGCCCGCGCGACCGCCCGCGAGACGGCGCGCGTGGCTCGCGCCGACGGCGTCGACCTCGCTGACGAGGCGGCGGTCGACGCCCTCGAACGGGTCGCGACGGACACCGCCGCGAACCGCTCGTCGATGCATC
Source organism: Halorubrum sp. BV1 (assembly GCF_000746205.1). NCBI lineage: Archaea > Methanobacteriati > Methanobacteriota > Halobacteria > Halobacteriales > Haloferacaceae > Halorubrum > Halorubrum sp. BV1. The sequence goes on along the minus strand of NZ_KN050825.1, from coordinate 333,448 downwards.
AAGACGTCGTCGCCGACCGGCGGACCGAGGTCGACGCCATCTACGGTGCGGTGACCGAGCGGGCCGCGCGACACGGGGTGGCCGCGCCGACCTGCCGGACGCTCTCGGCGCTGCTCCGGGCGTGGGAACGCGGGCGGGGACTCCGCGGCGAGACATAGCGGGTTCGGCGGCGAAAGCGCTTGCGCCGTCTCAGGCGCTGCGTCTTAACACCACTCTTCGAGGATCGTTGCGTCCGTCTCGTCGACCGAGACCCACGCGTTCTCTCGTGAAACGTCCGCGATCACGAACTCCGGCTGCGACGCCGACGAGTCATCGACGGAGGCCATGATGTCCGTCGAGTCTCCGGCGTCGAGGACGGGATCCGTCGGCAGCGCCGTCCGCCGGTGATCGGGGTCCGGGTCGTCCCATGGAGTGGAACTCCGTGACATGGTTGTGAATAGTTCACAGTACGTATAAGCGTTCCGAACCGAGACCCGTCGTCGTCGGCGGATCCGCTCGGTTCGCTGCGGATCCTCGGTCGTAACCCCCGACCGACGACGATGAGCCGTCAGTCACCGGGTTTGGCCGTCGATCTCACGGATCGCGCGTGTCGGGTCCGCCGACCGGCTCGCGGTCCGGGCGGGCCACCTTCGCAGTATACAAGAGGTGTGACGCTGAACAACGGTGCATGAACGTATCTGACGCCATGACGCCGCGAGCGGATCTCGTCGTCGTCGAGATTCCCGGAAGCCGGAACGACGTGTTGGAGTACATCCAGGAGCACGGCTTCTCGTCGGTCCCCGTCGTGAAAGACGTCGACGGCGACGAGGTGTACCGCGGGCTCGTCTCCCGTGACGATCTCATCGACCAGCCGGACGAAGACCAGCTCGCGCTGTTGATGCGCGACGTGCCGACGATCGGGGCCGACGCCGACATCGTCGACGCCGCAGAGACGATGGTGACAGAGTCCTCCCGGCGGCTCCCGGTCGTCGATGGCGACGCGCTCGTCGGCATCTGCACCGTCACCGACGTGGTGCGGGCCATCGCTCGCGGGGAAATCGACGGCGACACCCCGGTCGGGGACCTCGCGACGCGCGCGGTCAACGCCACCCACACGGAGACGCCGCTGCCGGTCGCGGAACGCGAGATCGGCCTCGCGAACGTCCCGTACGCGGTCGTCCTCGACGACGACGCCGCGATCGCGGGGATGCTCACCGAAGTCGACGTCCTGGAGGTCGCCCGCGTCGTCGAGGGCGAGGCGAGCACGGGCGACTCCATTGCCGAGCAGGACTCCGAGTGGTCCTGGGAGGGGATCAAAGCGACCGGCGCGCGCTACCTGCCGACTCGGAACGTGGAACTGCCCGTCGGCGCGACGCGTCACTTCATGACCGCGGACCTCGTCACCGTCTCGGGAACGCGGACGGCGAAGGAGGTCGCACAGGAGCTCATCAGCAACGACATCGAGCAGGTGCCTCTCGTCAACGGGACCGACCTCGACGGGATCGTCCGAGACGTCGACCTGCTGGAGGGGCTGTAGATGGCCGACGGGCTCACCGAACTGGCGAAGCGGCGCGGGTTCTTCTTCGGCTCCAACGGTGCGTACGGCGGGACGGCCGGCTTCTACACCTTCGGTCCGCAGGGTGCGGCCCTCAAGAGAAACGTCGAGGACGCGTGGCGCGACCGCTTCACCATCCGCGAGGGGAACCGCGAGATCGAAGCGCCGACGATCATGCCCGAAGCCGTCTTCGAGGCGTCCGGCCACTTGGAGGGGTTCGACGACATGCTCGTCGAGTGTCCCGAGTGCGGCGAGTCCCACCGGGCTGACCACCTCGTCGAGGCCGTCACCGACATCGAGGACGCCGAGGCGCTCCCGGGCGAGGAGGTCGAAGCGCTCATCGCCGACAACGAGATCGCGTGTCCCTCCTGTGGAACCCCGCTGGCCGGCGAGCCCGTCGAGGCGTTCAACCTCATGTTCGCGACCGACATCGGGCCGGGCGACGCCCAGCCCGGCTACCTTCGGCCCGAGACCGCACAGGGGATCTTCGTCGAGTTCCCGCGGCTGAAAGAGTACGCCCGCGGCAACCTCCCCTTTGGAATCACCCAGATCGGCCCCGCCTACCGCAATGAGATATCGCCGCGCGGCGGGCTCCTTCGCCTCCGGGAGTTCACGCAGGCCGAACTGGAGCAGTTCATCGACCCCGAGGAAGACGAACCCCCCCTAGAGCGCGTGCGCGACGTCGCGGTTCGGCTGTATCCCGCGACCGAACAGGAGGCCGACGACGGCGACTACCTCGACACCACGATCGGCGAGGCGGTCGACGACGGCGTGATCGGCTCCCCGTGGGTCGGCTACTACCTCGGCGTCGCTCAGGAGTGGTACGACCGGGTCGGCGTCGACGCGGACAGATTCCGCTTCCGCCAGCACCTCGCGGGCGAGCGCGCCCACTACGCGGCCGACTGCTGGGACGCGGAGAGCGAGGTCGACGGCGACTGGATCGAGATCGCCGGCTTCGCGTATCGCGGCGACTACGACCTCTCGAAACACGACGCACACGGCGACGACTCCTTTACGGTCTTCAAGCGCTACGACGAGCCGAAGACGGTCGAGCGCGCGACCGTCGACCCCGACATGTCCGTCCTCGGTCCCGAGTTCGGCGGTGACGCCGCCGCGGTCGCGGATGCGCTCGAAACGCTCGCCGAACGCGACCCCGACGCGTTCGACGGCGAGACGGTCGAGGTGACAGTCGGCGAGGGCGACGACGCGGAGACGCACGAGGTCGACGCCGACGTGGCGAACTTCTCTGTCGAGGAGGTGACGGAGAGCGGCGAGCACATCACGCCGCACGTCGTCGAACCGTCGTTCGGCGTCGGACGGACGGTCCAGACGCTTCTCGCACACGCCTACGAGACGGACGCAGTCGACGGCGAGCAGCGGACGTTCCTCTCGTTGGAACCCGAGATCGCGCCGCAGGACGCCGCCGTGTTCCCGCTCGTCACCAACGACGAGCGGCTGACGGCGCTCGCCGACGAGATCGCGGCCGACCTCCGCGCGGCCGGGCTCGCGGTGGCGTACGACGACTCCGGCTCGATCGGCCGGCGCTACCGCCGACAGGACGAGGTCGGGACCCCCTTCTGCGTCACCGTCGACCGCGACGGCGTCGAAGGCGACGGTCCCGACACCGTCACCGTCCGCGAGCGCGACTCCGCCGCGCAGGTCCGCGTTCCCGCAGACGAGCTGGCCGCGGAACTGGCCGCACTTCGGGCGGGCGGCGAGTTCGACTCGCTGGTGGACCGGTACGACGTCGTCGAGACCGACGTCGAGACGACAGCAGACCAGTAAGCCCGTGTCTCTCCCCGCGGCGGCGTGGCGCGAGCGCGTGGAGTTCGAGCGGCGGCTGGTCCACGCCGGCGGGACGCTGTACCCGGTCCCGTACCTGCTCGGCTGGCTCTCGTGGGGCGAGACGCGCGTCTTCCTCGGCGTCGCGCTCGCGGTCGTCTTCGCGCTGGAGTTCCTCCGACTCGTCGTCGGACTCGACCACGCCGTCTACCGGACGCTGACCCGCGAGTACGAGGCGGACGCGCTGGCTGGCTACGCGCTGTATCAGGTGAGCATGACCGGCGCGGTTCTCCTTTTATCACCAACGCTCGCGATCCCCGCGATGTGGATGCTCTCGGTGGGTGACCCCGTCAGCGGCGCGCTCGCGGACAACGACGCGACAGAGGCCAAGCGCCCCGCCGCGTGGATCGCGATGTTCCTCGTCTGTTTCGGGCTCGCGGTCCCGTTCACTGTCCCCGCGTTCGGGTCGAACGCCGGCGTCACGGTCGCGATGGCGGGCGCGGCCCCCGCAGCGGTCGCAGACGGTATTCCGCCGGTCATCCGAGGGGTTCCGGTCGACGACAACCTCACCATCCCGCCAGCCGCGGCCGGCGGAATGCTCCTCGCGGTCGCGGTTGTCGGGTAGCGCGGAGGCGATCGGTGGTTTGTACACACCGACCGCGGCTCAGTCCCAGAACGACTGCGTCCGCGCGTACTCGCGCTCCTGCCGGAGCACGTCGCGGTAGAACTCGTCTTCGTCCTCGCGCAGTTTGTTGATGATCCGCGCGGCGTTGTGCGGGCCGACGCCTCGCGCCGCGAGCGCGATCACCGCGCGCTTCCCGTGGGTCTGCACGAGACTCGCGGCGCGGTGGGCGCGCTCGGTCCGGCGCTCCTGATCGTCGTCTTTCTCCGCCGCCCGCACCGCGGTGATCGTCTCCTCGTCCCACGGGTTCAGCGCCGCGATCCGGGTCGACCCGCACTCCGGACACTCGGGCTGATCACGGACGCGCCGCACCTTCGTCGTCTGTTTCCAGTCGGCACAGTGGAGGCAAAATACGATTACGCGGTCGTTGCGAATGCGCTCGCGTACCGTCTCTATCACGTCGGCGTCGGCGTTCTCGGGCACGAGGAATTCCGTTCCCGAGGATCGGCCGGCGGTACCGAGCGGCGTCCGCTCGCGGGCGGTCTCGACTTCGAGGTCCCCCGACTGCACCGCCGCGAGCAACTCGGCGGTCTCGTCGACCGCGAGGTCGACGTGGAACACCTCCCGCAGCGCCTCCTCGTAGACGGGCGTCCCCTCCAAGGCTGCGAGCAGCCGGTCGCCGCCGAACTTCCCCCGCCCCTCCTTGTAGCGTTTCACCGAACCGAACTTCGCCGCGACCTGCGCGAGCGTGAATTTGAGCGCGTCGGAGTTCTTCAAGGCGAGTTCGAGGTACGCCCGAAGCTTCTCGGGGTTCGTCGTCTCCAACACCTCGCGGAAGTCGGAGGCGTCGACGCCGCCCGGAACTTCGAACTCGATCCGGTACGGGTCCACGTCCATCCCGACCGACGACCCCGCGCGCTGGCCCACGAGCGCCGCGAGCAGCCGCGCGAGCGTCTCGTTCACCTCGTGACCGAACGCGGCGTTGACCGCGACCGTCCGGCCGTACCCCTCGATCACGATCCGCTCGTCCGTCGGGACGGGGTGCCCCGCCTCGACGTGGTCTACGATCGGGTCGAGAGCGGCCGTGATCGTCTCTTGGTCCGCCGGATACCGCTTTGTCAGGTCACCCGCGACGGCCGCCGGCGTGGATCCCGCCGCGAGCGCACTCGCGACTTCTCCCCGAATCTCCCCCACCTCCGCCGCGACGGGCTTCGGGACCGGAATCTCTTGGCCGACCCACGACGGCACTTCGCCCGCGGGGTCGGGAATCGGCGTCACGTTCACGCGCTCTTCCTCCTCGTCGACCTCGGTGATCCGCCACATCTCGCCGCGCTGGACGAACGTCTCGCCCGGCCCGGCGAAGTTGACGACGAACCGCTCGTCTAGGGTGCCGATCTGCCGCCGCGAGGACATATCGTACACCTCGTAGGTCGACTCGTCCGGGATCATAGAGAGGTTCGCGTAGAAGTACTGCCACGTGCCGCCGGACTTCTCTAAGGTGTCCGACTCCTCGTCGAGCCACAGCAGCCGGTTGCCGTCGAGTTCGCGGACTATCTCCTGGAACTGCGGCTCCGAGAGGTCACGGAAGGGGTAGGCGTTGGTGACGGTCTCGTATGCCTCGCGGGCGTGGATCTCGCCGTCGTCCATCACCAGCCCGACGATCTGGTTTGCGACCGTGTCTAAGCTTCCGTGGTGGATCCCGGCCGGCTCGACGAGTTCGGCGTCGGCTCGCCGGGCGATAGCCAGTGCTTCGAGCGTGTCGTCGCCGCCCTGCGTCACAACGGTCCCCGCAGAGACCAGATCGCGGCGGTGACCCGCCCGCCCGACGCGCTGGAGCAGGCGGGCGACCTCGCGCGGACTCCCGTACTGGACCACATGGTCGACGCGCCCCACGTCGATCCCCAGTTCCATCGAGGAGGTGCAGACCAATCCGTCGATCTCACCTGCCTTGAACCGATCTTCCACGTCGATCCGCACGTCCTTGGAGAGCGAGCCGTGGTGAACCTCGATCTCGGTGACTCCGTCGGCATCGTCTGTCGCGTCGCCGGTCGTCTCTCCGTCACCCGAGCCGCCTCCGGTGTCGCCCAACTCGCCTCCGGTGTCGCCCGACCCACCTCCGGTGTCGCCCAACTCGCCTCCAGTGTTATCGGCATTCTCCCGTTCTCGCTCCGCGAGCGCCTTGAACCGCGAGCCGAGCGCCTCTGCGGTCTGTCGCGTGTTGACGAAGATCAGCGTCGAGTCGTGCGCCGCGACGATCTCGCGGATCGTCCGGACGTGGCTCGCGGTCGTCTCGTCGGTCGCCAACTCGCCGGCAAGCGTCGCGTCCCGATCCGTGATCGCCGGATCGAGCACCTGCACGTCGGTCCGGCTCCCGGTCGCGACCTCGACGGTCTCGAACGCGCGATCGCCCTCCCGGTCGGGGTCGCGTCTGCCCGCCCCGACGAGAAAGCGCCCGACTTCTGCGGGCTCGCCGACCGTCGCCGACAGCCCGATCCGCTGGAACGGCCCCGACACCCGACGGAGCCGTTCGAGCCCCACCGTGAGCTGTGCACCGCGTTTCGCGGCCGCCAGCTCGTGGACCTCGTCGACCACGACGTGGGCGACGGATTCGAGCGCCGCCCGCATCTTCGAGCCGGTCAGGATCGCTTGGAGGCTCTCTGGCGTCGTGATCAACACGTCCGGCGGGTCGTCGGCCTGCTTGCTGCGCTCGTACCGGGTCGTGTCGCCGTGGCGGACCGCGACCTCCACGCCGAGCCGGTCGCCCCACCACTCCAGTCTGTCCATCATGTCGCGGTTGAGCGCGCGCAGCGGAGTGATGTAGAGCGCCGAGATCCCCTCTCGCGGCTGGTCGCCCGGCGCGTCGCGGGCCGCGACGATCGCGTCGAAGACGGGCAACATCGCGGTCTCGGTCTTCCCCGTCCCCGTCGGGGCGAGAACGAGCGCGTTCTTTCCGGCCGCGAGCGGCGGGATCGCTTCGCGTTGCGGCTCCGTCGGCGTCGAGAAGCCCTGCTCTGAAAGCGCGTCGCGCAGTTCGCTTCCGAGGTGTGCGAACGCGTCCATCCCCGCCTGTTCGGACATCACTCCGAGTTGGGCGCTCGACCGATTAAGCCCGTCGCCGAGTGGCCTCCGAATCCCGTGAGTCTGTGTCAGGTCAGTCGGCGAGCGACAGTTCGACGGCGAACACGCTGCCGGTCGGCTCGTTGTCTTCGACCCACACGTCGCCGTCGTACGTATCGACGAGCGTTTTGACGAGATACAGCCCGACCCCTGTGCCACCGCTCTCAAGCCCCTTCTGACCCTCTTGGAAGATCTGTTCTTTGTGGTCGTCCGCGATCCCGGGGCCGTTGTCCGCGATCGACACGCGCACGGACTCGTCAAACACACGAGTCGACACCGTGACCTCGGCCACCTCCTTGTCGTTGTGGACGACCGCGTTCGTTAGGAGGTTTCGGAACACCGCCTCCAGCAGGTCGTCCGCCAACACCGTCACGTCAGGGATCGATCCGTCGACGGAGACCGTCGCACGGTCTCTATCCGACCGGGTCCGTTCGATCTGCTCGCCGAGTTCGGTGCGCAGGCTTATCGGCGTTCGGTCGGAACCGGCCTGTAGTAACACGTCGGTGACGTCTCTGGCTGTTTCCGTGATGTCGGCCGCCTGCCTTGCCGCCGCGATAACCGTTTGCGCGTACGTCCGACTCTGATCGTCCGCCAACGAGTCTTCGAGTAACTCGGTGTACGATTCGACGACCATCAGTTGGTTCCGGATGTCGTGGCGAACCACTTGGTTCAAGAGCTTCAGGTTGTCCCGCTGCTCTTCGAGGGTTCGCTCGTATTCTTTGAGTTCAGTCACGTCGCGAGCATATCCCAAGACGGCGTCTTCACCCGTTTCTGCCACTTGATAGGGAATCTTCGTCGTCTGTAGGATTCGCGTTTCCCCGTCTGCCGTGGTCAGTGTCTCCTCGCCGACCCTCCTCGGCTTGCCAGACTCGATCACGTCGAGGTCGTCTTGTCGGAACGCCTCTGAATCCTCGACGCTGGGGATGATGTCTGCTTCGGACTTGCCTTCGACCTCCTCGGGCGTCTTCCCGTACGCGGTCGCGGTCGCCTCGTTGGCCAAGAGGTACTCCCCCTCTCGATTCTTCACGAACACGAGGTCCGGCACGAGGTCAATGATCTGCCGAAGTTCCTCGCGAGTAGATTCGAGCGCGAACTCGTACTCCTTCCGCTCGGTGATGTCTTGGAACAGTCCGAGCGCGCCCACGACTTCTCCGCCGTCGTCGAACTGCGGGTCGCCGATCGATCTGACCCACCGGGTTTGTCCGGACTCCGTGACGATCCGTAACTCGAGGTCGTACGGCTCTGCCTCCTCCGTCAGGCGGTCAAACGCGGTCTCGATGGCGTCGCGGTCGTCCGGGTGGTAGAACTCGAAGCCGTCCGCTAACTCGACTGACTCGTTTGCCGGCACTCCGTGGATGCGGTACACCTCGTCGCTCCACATGAGCGACTCGTCGACTAAATCGACTTCCCACCAGCCGATCGACGCGCTCTCTTGAGTGCGTTCGATGAGCGATCGCGTGCGTTCCAGCTCCGCCTCTCGACGCTTTCGGTCGTCGATGTCGAGGTGGATACCGACTGCCCGAACCGGATCTCCGTCTTCGTCTCGCTCGACGATTTTCCCGATGTCGCGGATCCACTTCCACTCGCCCGCCGCGGTTCGCATTCGGTGCTCCGCCTCGTAGTACCCAGTCTCGCCCGTAATGTGGTCTGACAGCGCGTCTTCGACCGCTTCGAGATCGTCGGGATGGACGCGCCGCTCCCATGCGTCGAGGTGCGGCTCGATCTCGTCCGGCGTATGTCCGAGCATCTCCGCCCACTGGTCGTTGAACTCGACCTCGTCGGAGATCATATCCCAGTCCCAGACGCCGATCTGTCCGCCTTCGACGGCGAGTTCGAGACGGTCTTTGAGCCTCTGGAGCGTGCGTTCCCGCTCTTTCTGTTCGCTGATGTCCGTCGAGACGCCACAGATAGCCACGATCGTCCCTTCTTCGTCGTATACGGGTGATTTTCGAGTCAGACGGACGCTCTCGCCCGTCGGCGTCGGGACCGTCTCCTCGATTTCGATCGGTTCTCCGTCCTGGAGAACCCGTCTGTCGTCCGACCGGGCCCGTTCTACAGCCGCCGGTGGGAAGAGATCCTCGTCGGTCATCCCTTCGGGGTCGCCGTGAATATCCAGTAGATCGCGACACGCTTGGTTCATCAGGAGGTATCTCCCGTCGGTGTCTTTCAGAAACACTGCCGCCGACATCGTTTCTAAGACGGTCTCGAACCGACGATACGTCTGGTCGTGGGTCCGCTCTTGCTGTTTCTCTTCTGTGATATCGCGAGCGACGCCGACGATGTACGCTACGTCCCCGCCTTCCGTAATCGGCGTCAGTTTGGTCTTCCAGTAGCCCGTTCCACCGGGGAGATCGAGCTTCTCTTCGTATTCGACGGTGGTCTGTTGCTCGACGCAGCGACGGTAGTTGGACGCGACGGTCGCGCCTTGCTCTTCCCCGAGGAATTCCCTTGGCGTCTGTCCGCGCATCGAATCCTCTGAGAGTCCCGTCTGCCGCTGATGTGTGTCGTTGTTTCGAAGAAAAGTAAACGTGTAGTCTCCGCCCGCTCGCTCAACGTCGATCAGAAAGACGGCGTCTTCGATCTCTCGAAATATCGCTTCGTACACAGTAGCTCCTTCACCACCGAAATCAATGGAAGGCTCTGCGTCTGAACGCGATTCACTCTCGTCCATAATCGATCTTACACATCAATACGACGCACCGACAGATAATACTGCGGATGGTGTTCGTTCGAGTCACACTTCGAACTCGGTCTGGTAGTCCGTCGCGTCGACGCGGTCCTCTCGGAGCGGCCAGAAGGCGAGCAGCGTGGCCGGCTCGTCGGAGACGGCGCGGGAGGCGTGCGGCACGTCAGGCGGGATCTCGACGGCGTCGTACGTCGACAGCGAGACGCGCTCGCCGTCGACGATGAAGTCCACTTCACCCTCGACCACGAGGTTCATCTGCTCCCACGGGTGCGAGTGCGGCGGCTTGTCCTCCCGGTCCGGCCCGATCGTCGTCATGCCGATCATCTGGTCGACGCCGCGGAAGACGACCTGCTCGAACCCCGTGCCCTCCTTCGCGAGCGGCGCGTCTTTGAGGTTGTACACGGACGGAATCTCGGACGGATCGTAGGAACGAACCATACGCTGTCGAGTACCGACGGCGTGGTAAACGTGGGGGATGCGGTCGACGGTGACGAGAGACGGCCGCACTCCCGATCAGAATCGTGCCGCGTCCGGTACCGACTTGTCGCCGGGGCCGGCACGTGACGTATGGACGTTCACGTCACCACCTCGACAGTGCGGGGGACGACTCGCGCGCCGCCATCGAAGAGCTACACGCACCGCGCGCTGCTCGCAGCGGGGTACAGCGACCGCGCGGTCGTCCGCTCGCCGCTGGTTTCTGCGGACACGAGAGCGACCGCGCGCGCCGTGCGGGCGTTCGGCGGCCGGGTGAGCGTCGCCGACACCAATGATTCTGCCGCCGCTAACACCGATGGCTCCGCCGACAGCGCCGACGGCGACACCCACGGCGACTCCGCCGCGCCGATCGTCCCCGACGGAGCAGAGGCGGTCGCGGTCGACGGATTCGGAGGCCGTCCCGCCGTCCCGGACGACGTGATCGACTGTGCGAACTCCGGGACGACGATGCGGCTCGTCACCGCCGCGGCCGCGCTCGCGGACGGGACGACGGTACTCACGGGCGACGGATCGCTCCGGTCGCGTCCGCAGGGGCCGCTCCTCGACGCGCTCGCCGACCTCGGCGTGCGCGCGGAGTCGACGCGAAACAACGGGCTGGCTCCGCTCGTCGTCACCGGTCCGCTCGCGGGCGGCGAGGTGGCCATCCCCGGCGACGTCTCCTCGCAGTACGTCACGGCGCTACTGATGGCCGGCGCGGTCACGGACGAGGGGGTCGAGGTCGACCTCACGACGCCGCTCAAGTCGGCACCCTACGTCGACATCACGCTCGAACTGCTTGCCGAGTTCGGGGTCGAGGCGACGCCCGTCGACGACGGCGGCGACCCGATAGACGGCGCGGCGGGCGCAGCGGGGTTCTCCGTCCCCGGCGGTCAGTCGTACGACCCTGTCGGCGGGAGCTACGCGGTGCCCGGCGACTTCTCGTCTATCTCGTACCTCCTCGCCGCGGGCGCGGTCGCCGGCGACGACGGAGAGACCGTCCGGATCGAGGGAGCGCGACCGAGCGCGCAGGGCGACGCCGCGATAGTCGACATCGCGGAACGCATGGGAGCCGCGGTCGACTGGGACCGCGACGCCGGCGAGATCGCGGTCGAGCGCGCGCCGCTCTCCGGGGTCACCGTTGACGTGGGCGACACGCCCGATCTGCTCCCCACGATCGCCGCGCTCGGGGCCGCCGCCGACGGCGACACGCGGATCGAAAACTGCGAGCACGTCCGCTACAAGGAGACCGACCGGGTGTCAGCGATGGCCGAGGAGCTGGAGAAGATGGGTGCAGCGACCACGGAGGAGCCGGACGTGCTCACCGTCCACGGCGACGAGAGCGACCTCCGCGGCGCGACCGTCGACGGCCGAGCGGACCACCGGATCGTGATGGCGCTCGCGGTCGCTGCGCTGGCCGCCGACGGGACCACGACGATCCGCGGCGCAGAACACGTCGACGTCTCGTTCCCGGCCTTCTTCGAGACGATGGCAGAGTTGGGCATGGACGTGGAACGCGGGAGCGCGGGCGAGTAGATTCGCGCGTCTCGTGCCCTCGGCCGGTTCGACACATCCGGTCGGGTACTCGCAGCGCGACCGGCCTCTGCGTTCGGAGCCGCGTGAATCACCGGGGAAGACAACCATTATGCTTGTGTATATTATATACAATAGTACATGGGGAGAGATAGCGGATGAGCGGTGAGCCGGCGTCGGACGACGCGGCCCGTGGCCCCAACCCCGTCACGGTCGTCGGGATAGTGTTTGCCACGATCGTGTCGCTTACCGTGGTCGCGTACACGGTGACGGTGAGTGCGGTGAACCTGCTGGCCGTCGAGGTGCTCGCGTATCCCGTCTCGGGGGTCGCGCCGTTTATCGTCATTACTGGTGCAATACTCACAATACCAATTATGATTCCAACCGCACTGATCTCGATGAAGCGGCTGAGCTGAACGGCGCTCCCGGCGAGAGGAACCCGCGCGCTGTCGATCCGTCGAGACCGACGGGTACACAAGCCACCCCGCCCACCCTCGTGCATGGACGACATCGACGTCGAACCCGTGGATCGCGTCGAAGACGATCGAGGCGTCGAGACCGGACCCGACGCCGAAGACGCCGGATCCGGTCTCGCGGTCGACGAGGACGAGAGGACGGATCTCCCCGCGGGCGTCGACGCCCCGGAGTACGTCCTCTACGGCGGGAAAGGCGGCGTCGGAAAGACTACGATGGCGGCTGCCACGGGACTCGCCTCGGCCGCGGGCGGCGTCCGGACGCTCGTCGTCTCGACCGACCCCGCCCACTCGCTGTCGGACACCTTCGAGGTCGATATTCCGGCGGAACCCGCGCGCATCCGCGAGGACATTCCGCTTTTCGCGGCCGAGATCGATCCCGACGCCGCGATGGAGGAGGGGATGTTCGGCGCGGATGCCGACCCGCTCGGCGGGCTCGGCGAGATGGGCGAGATGATGGGTGGGATGGGCGGCGACGGTCCGATGGGCGGAATGGGCGGTGCTGAGGGTCCCGACGGCGCAGGCGGTGAGGGCGACGAGGGGCTCGGCGGTCTACTCGGCGGAACGATGCCCGGTGCCGACGAGGCGGCCGCGATGCGCCAGCTCCTCGAATACCTCGACGACCCGCGGTTCGATCGGGTGATAGTCGACACCGCGCCGACGGGTCACACGCTCCGCCTCCTCCAGCTCCCCGAGATCATGGACTCGATGCTCGGGCGCGTGATGACGCTCCGTCAGCGCTTCTCGGGCATGATGGACGGGATCAAGGGGATGTTCGGCGGCGGTGACGACGACCCCGACCCGTCGGCCGACCTCGACGAGCTTCGCGACCGGATCGAGCGCCTGCGAGCCGTCCTCCGGGACCCGGCACAGACCGACTTCCGCGTCGTGATGATCCCCGAGGAGATGAGCGTCGTCGAGTCCGAGCGGCTCGTCGCCCGTCTCGACGAGTTCGAGATTCCGGTGAACACCCTCGTCGTCAACCGCGTGATGGAGGGGATCGGCGACGTGGCCGGCGACGGTGCGGGAGGTGCGGACGCGACCGCGATCGATCCGGAGTGGGTCGTGGAGCCGAACCCCGACACCTGCGAGTTCTGTGCCCGTCGGTGGGACGTCCAGCAGGGCGCGCTGCGAAAGGCCACGGACCTGTTCCGCGGCCGTGACGTGAAACGCGTCCCGCTGCTCGCCCGCGAGGTCCGCGGCGAGGCCGCGCTCCGGGTCGTCGCGGCGTGTCTGGGGTGACCGGCCGGCGGAGGGAGCGACGGGCAGGGGTGTCCGTTCAGCCCTGTGCGCGCGCCAGCAGCCGGTCGCGAACCGTCTCCGCGACCCCCGACAGGTGCGCCTGCCCGAACAGTCCCACGAGCACCGCGCCGATGGTGTTGTAGGTGAGATCGGAGACGGTGTCTTCGAGCCCGTGTTGGGCGAGCGGCATGTCGATGCCGGTCTCCGCCGCGATGATATCGAGCCCGAACTCGAACAGCTCCCAGAGCACGCCGAACGACAGCACGACGACGACGATGAAGGCGAACGAGAATCGCGGCGGGATACGGATCGCGTCGCTGTGGAGGTCGATCGCTCGAAGCGTGGTGTACCCGGCGGCCGCGACGAGCGAGGCCGAGAGCGAGTGTGTGACGTGGTCCCACCACTCGACCCGAGCATAGAACCCGGCCGACCCGACCGTGTGAAGGAAGACGGCCATCGTGATCCACAGCGCGAGCCACGGGTCGAGCGGGAGGTCATAGCGCCGTTCGAGCGCCGCCGGGATCAGCGTGACGAGAAGCGAGATGCTCCCGTTGCTTATCGCCTTCTGTTCGCCGGCGACGAAGCCGTACGCCACGATGGCGACGAGGAAGACCTGCATCGCGCCCGTGAGACGACGCTGCGACCGGAGCGAGGGACGGGGAAGCAGGCTCATCGCCGCACCACCCGGCGGATGGCGCGACGGAGGCGCCGGCCGCGGCGTCTGAAGTAGCCGTCGAAGAGGAGTCCGGCCGCGACCCCGGCCAGCGTGACGTAGACCCACTCGATCATCAGCGCGTCGTTCGTGGTCAGGTACGTCGTCCCGACGGTTCGATCGAGGTTCCAGCGGAGCACGGTCCACACCGCGGCCGTCGCCAGCGTCGCCATCACCACGAAGACGACGGCGAACCAGTGGGTGACCCGCAGCGAGGTGAACATGTGGAGGTCGACGGTGATCACGAGCGCCAGCGCCGCGATCGCGACGTACGTCGCGAACGTCCCTAACTCGCCGCCGAGCAGCGCACGCACGAGGACCGGCAACAGCGCGAGTCCGACGAGCTCCGCCGGCAGCGTAACCCGCCAGTCGCGCGCCGCGACGGTGGGCGCGAGCACGACTGCGCCGAGCCCGACGACGATCGACGCCGCCAACAGGTCGACGTCGAGCGCGCTCTCGACGAGGACGCCGAGGAGGACGGCGACCATCGCCCACGCGACGAGCGCGTTGTATCGTCCGTCGCGGACGAGCCGGGCGAGTCGGTCCTCGACCGTCTCCGGCTCGGGGGGTGGGTCGCTCGCGGGCTCCTCCTCGACATCCTCGTCGACGCCGCGGCGTTCGCTCATACGGAGTATCGGAGGCCGGCGAGGGATATAGGGGTTGCTCCGCCGGACGGGTCGACCGCGCCGGCGGACGCATCGAACGAACGGACGCGCCGAACGAACGGCGCGCTCGAAAGAATTGACGCCCACACGAACGGACGCGCTTTTATTCGCCACGCGCCTTTCGTCGGTATGAACTGTCGGCGGTGTGGGACCCCGCTCCGAAAGCCCGGGGACTTCTGTCTCACCTGCAACACCGCCAACGCCGACGCCGTCGTCGCGGAGTTCGAACCGGACCGCGCGCGGCTCACGGTGTTAGACGAAGACGCGGTCGTCGGCGAGACGACGGTGACGACCCGCCCCGAGAGCGCGGAACGGCTGAGCGAGGTCCAGCTCCGAAACTTCGCCGGCCGCGTCGCCGACGAGATCCGACGGAAGCGCCCCGACACCGTCTACGCCGCCGGCGCGCGCGAGCCCCTGCGTGAGACTCGCGCGCAACTTCACCACGAGTTCTACCGCGTGCCGGACGCGAGGCGGGACAGCGAGGGCAGCGGCGCGAGCGCCCCCGACGACCGCGACGTGACCCCCATCGTCGAGTGGGTGCTCGACCGCCGCGGCGACCGCGCGTTGGACGTGGTCGAGACGCCGCCGCGCGAGAAGATCGGCGGCTCGCACTCGACGCTCATCGGCGACCGCAAGGGGCGAAAGGCCGTCGGCACGGTCGCCGACCACCCCCACGTCAAGAAGATCGTCCCGGGACCGATCGACGCCGGCGGCACGGGATCGCGGACGGGCCTCCGCGCGAAGGCGACCCGCGCCGGCACCAACGGAAACGTCCGACTCCTCCTTCGCGACGGCTCCAGCGTGCAGGAGAACCGGATCGTCACCACCGCGATGGACCGCGAGACCGGCGAGCGCGTGCGAGCCGACCTCAACGAGGCCCTGCGAGACGCGGGGCTACAAGACGAGTGACGCCACACGGCGGTCGCGAGGAGCCGACAGCGAAGCGGTCGGCGACTCACGACCGTGTACGGATCCGGCCATCGATGACCAACCCTTGTTGTGAATGCCCGTACGTGTCCTGTAACGGCAGTGATGCGGGTGTACAGCTCCGTTCCGCTTCGCGGGATTTTTCACGAAACCCGACGTGTTCCGGGGCGTGAACCTCCTCGTCACGCTCGGTGCCGGCGTCGTCTTCGGTCTGGCGCTCGCCGCGCCGCCCGGCCCGATGAACGCCGTGATCGCCGAGGAATCTGTCCTCCGCGGTCGCGTAGCGGGAGTTCGTGCCGGTCTCGGTGCCGCCACCGCCGACGCCGTGTTCTTCCTGCTCGCGTACGTCGGCGTCGTCGCGGTCGTCGAGTCGCTCCCCCTGTTGCGGGCCGTCATGATCGCGGTCGGCGGCGTCTTGATGCTGTACTTCGCCGTCGACGCGGCGCGCGGCGCACGGGCGTCGTTCCGACCCACGTCGGGCGACGAGCCGTCGATCGCGGCCGGGAAGGGGTTCCGCAAGGCGCTGGTGCTCGCGCTGACGAACCCCTATCAGGTGCTGTTCTGGCTGACGGTCGGCGTCGGACTGCTCCGTCCCGGCGAACTCGACGTGCTGGCGCGACTCCCCGTGGTCGGTTCGGACTTGGCCGGAACCCTCGTCGTCGCCACCGGGTCGCCGGCGCTAATCGGCGGGTTCTTCCTCGGCGTGTTGACGTGGATCGTGGGATTCCCGACCGGTCTCGTCGCGGCCGAACGGCGGATCGAGACGTTCGCCCCCGTCGTCGCCGTCGGCTCCGCGCTCGTGCTCGCCGGATTCGGCGTCTACTTTCTGTACGACGCCGCGACGACGCTCGGGGCCACATCGATAGTCGACACCGTCGGCACGCTTGTGACTGGGTAGCCGTCAGCACAGAACGAAAGGCGGCGAGAAACGGCGGATTCGACGAGTGACGTGACTGCGGACGGCGGCTAGAAACGCTCGGATCGAGGCAGTTGAGGGGGGCAGTCGACGAATCGGTCGCCACCGCGCGTACGGGTGTCAGTCGGCCGCTTCGGGCTCTTCGACCGCCTGACTCTCGGCGGCCGCCTCGGCGGCCTCGGCCTTCTCCTCTTCTTCTTTTTTCGCTTTGATCTTCTTCAGCCGGAAGATCTCTTCGCGCTCCTGCTCTTCGAGCTTCTGTTCTATGTATTCTTGATTCTCGTATAGGCGGGGCAAGAGCGTGAACTCCAACGCGTTCACGCGGCGCTTCGTGGTCTCGATCTCCGTGAGCATCTTTTTCATCGCCGTCTCGACCTCGGCGGCGAGAATGATGGATTCGAGCAGTTCCTCGTAGGCGTCTGCCGCCTCGTCGATGCGGGCGGAGGAGCCGAGCAGCCCGTAGCCCCGCTCGTCGAGGCTCTTTTTCACCTTCGAGGACTCGATCTGGGGAACGACGACCCCCATGATGTTCTTCGACTGCGTCGTGATCTCCGGGTGCTCTTTCAGCGCCGCGGCCGCGCCCCGAACGGCGACGTCGCCCTCCATCGCTCGGGCCATGTCGATTTTCCGCTGGGCCGTCTCGTAGTTCTCGGAGACGTCCGATCGGACATCCTGTGCCTGGTCGAGAATGTCCATGAACTCCATGATGAGGCCGTCACGCTTCTGTTCGAGGGTGTCGTGACCGCGCTCGGAGAGTTCGATGCGGTCCTCGATCGCCATCAGATTCTTGCGTGTCGGTTTGACGTCCTTGGCCATCTATTGAGGAGAGATAACGAACCGAGCCTGTTAACCTTTTATTGTTTGCCGACGGACCACGGAGGACCGGACCCGACCGCTCCCGCCGTACGGGTCCAGACCCGACCGCTCCCGCCGTACGGGTCCAGACCCGACCGCCGCGTCAGTCGCCCCCGAGTTCGGCGGGCGTCCGATCCGGATCGCCGGCCGGTCGTCGGTCGCCGGCCGCCGTCTCCGTTGCCCATCGAACCGTCACCAGCCGGTAGAGGATCAGCCCCTGTACGACGAACAGGTTGGTCACGAGGAAGAACGTCGCCTCTTCGATCGGGAGCCCCCCGATCGTGAGCCCTGTGGTGTACTGCGCTGAGAGCACCCAGATGCCGAACTCGATGGCGATCCGGTCTGCGAGACAGAGGTACAGCGTCGGAACGAGCGTCCCGATCGCGACGGTCCGACGCCGCGCCCAGAGCTGTGGGGCACCGACGAGCCACTGCAGTGCTACCACCGGTGCCGCCCACGCGAGGACCGCACCGAGGTAGAACGCCCCGTCGGTACCGAGGAGCCGCCACCCGACGACGCCGAGTCCGATCGCAGCCGCGAGCCCGCCGACCCGCCACGCGACGGGACTGCCGCTCCGGTCCCACGTCGCGTCCGTCTCGAAATGCGCGAGCCACAGCGCCGTCATCCACGGCTGCACGACGATGAACAGGTACTCTTCGAGCGGCGCGTGCCAGAGCCGAAATAGGGTCCGGCCATCACCGTACCACCACACGCCTCTGGCGATGAGATAGTTGTCCCACGGCGTCGTGTACGCCAGTGCGACGGCGGTGATGATAACCACGCCGGCCCAGTAGTGTCGCCAGCCGCGGAGCCGGCGGGCGTCGCTCCTCGCATCCACAGACCGGCTCACGAAGCCGGTCGCGATGAGGAACAGCACGGCTGGCACGAGGAACGCGAGGTGAAACTGGATGTAGGTGAACGGGACGATCATCGGTAGGTTCGGGTGGCCGCCCGGACCGGTTCGCGGGGCACGTCGGGCGGAGGCGACGCGCCGCATCAGCGATGCTCCGCCGAGCGTGAGCGCGGACCGAGCCGCGCACGCCCGTTCCGATCAGTCGGCCGCGCTCGGCTCGGAAGTCGCCGACCCGGCGGCGTCGAGCACCTCGCGGCTCGACAGCAGGATGAAGCCGAAGCCGACCTTCGCGACCAGATCGAGCACCATGAATCCGGCCGTCTCGATGGTGAGCGAGACGATCTGGAGCCCTTCGGTTCCGAGGAGCCACCACACCGGGTACACGAGCCAGACGACGACGATCAGCGTTCGGAGCGTGCTGAACGTCGATGCGGCCTGTCCGGACAACCGGGAGGCCTTCTCATCGAGCGAGCCGTACAGCATGTACAGGAGTACGAGCAGGAAGCCGGTGGAGACGCCCCACCAGACGAGCCGCGTCCCGCCCGCCGAGAGCACGGCCGCGCTCGTCGACAGCGTCGCGATCGCACCGGTACCGATCATCAGCACGTCGAGACCGACGAGCGAGGCGAGCTGGTTCCGCGTCGCCCCGGCGAGAAGTCCGAGGTCGATGAGGAGCAGCGGCGTCGTGAACAGCCAGTCGGTGTACCGCGCCCAGTAGATGGGCAGCTCCTCGCCGCCGAGCGTCACCGTCGTCAGTCCGAATCCAAGCGCCATCGCGAGGTAGTTGACGAACGCGATGGCGGTGATGAATATCGTGACGATGTAGAACTCCTGTCGCCGTCTATCGGTCTCTCCCCAGCCCCTAGCGATGAAGTACAGCATCCCTAGGAACATGCCTAGTGTCCCGATCCAAAGCCAGATCCCTTCGCTACCGGGTTGTGCCATCATGGCGCATATATCAGTACGTCGCGAGTTCTACTAAGCGGCGTACACAACTAGTGTGGTACGCCCCGAACGTCGGCAGACTCGGCGTGCGCGTTCGTTCCACGCGCTCCGCGTAAGATTGAGATTATCGTTCGAAGATCGCCGCCGCTATCTTGCGCTGTGCCGCGCGCAGGTGTTGGTGGAACGTCGATCGGGTAACGCCCATCGAGTCAGCGATCTCGTCGCCGTTCGTCTCGTGTGGCCACGCGAAGTACCCGCTCGTGTGCGCACGCACCAGCGCGGCCCGTTGTCGTGGCGTCAGTCGCGACTCGACCTCGGCGACGAATTCCCGGCGGGTCTCGTGTGCCTGTTCCCGCCGTCGGTAGCTGCGAAGATCCGCGCCGGAAAGGCAGTCGAGGGCATCGGCCGCGAGCGAGCGCGCCAACGCCTCTCGGCCGACCTCGATCGTCGCGACCGCGACGCCCTCGGACACCTCCCAACCGCACAGCTCGCCGCTGTACTCTCGTATTAACTCCGCCAGCGGAGTCTCATCGAACGACAGTTCGACCACCGGTGTGTCCGTCTCCGCGGCGAGGATCGAATGCACGGAGACGTCCGCCGCCTCGGCTGCATCGTGAATCGTCTCGGCGTCCACCTCCGCCGCGCCGTCCAGTTTGAACAGTAACGACCGCTCGCCGCGATCACCGACGGTGCCGGTGTGGCGGAGCGAACACGACAACGCCTCGCTGAACGAACCGAGCGGATGAGAAGCGAGCGCCAGTTGGAACCGGACGACGCTGTCCCCGCGGAGCGTCCGCTGGCTCTCCAGTGCGTTGATGCCGATCGCGACGGTCCGTCCGAGCGCAGTCAGCACGTCCCGCTCGTGGCGGCGGAACTCCTCGGTCTGCGCGTAGACGACGAGGACGCCGTAGACCGCCTCGCCGAAGTGGAGCGGCACGGCCGCGACCGCGGCCGCCTCGGCCGGCTCCTCCGGGCCGATCGGTTCGAGTCGCACGCGACGATCGGTCATCGCCGCCGCGACGGCGGTTTCAACCGACCTCTCCCCGTCGTCGCCGGCCGCGACCGAGACCGACTCGATCGCCGCTCCAACGTCGCCCTCCGACGCGTGCGGTTCGACCGTTTCGGTCGCCGGGTCGTACGTCCCGATCCACGCGCTGGAGTACGTGGCCGCGATGCTCCGGACGACCGCCTGACGCAACTCTTCCCGTGACGACGCCAGCGCCACCGCTTCCGTGACCTCGGCGACGATGCCGTCCAGCCGTTCCAAGAGACGCGCCTGTGCGGTCCGCTCGTGTTCTATCCGCGTCGCCCGGTCCGACGCCGCCTGTTCGGCCCGTTTGCGCCGGGTGACGTCCTGTTGGAAACCGACGTAGTACGCGACTGCTCCCGACTCGTCCCGAAGTGGTGCGATCGTCACCTCGTTCCAGAACAGCTCACCGCTCCGACGATAGTTGCGGAGTTCGACCGTTACGGGCTCTTCGTTCTCGATCGCGGCACGCATCTGCCGCACCGGCTTCTCCCGGGTCCCCTCCCCCTGAAGAAACCGGCAGTTCCGGCCGACCGCGTACGACGGCGAGTAGCCGGTCATCCGCTCGAACGCCGCGTTCACGTAGATGAGCGGCATGTCCGACTGGGTCGCGTCCGCGATCGTGATCCCGACCGGTGCCTCGTCCATCGTCCGGGTCTTCAACGCCTCATCGACGGCGTCGGTGCTCGCCGACCGCGTCGACTCGGACGCGTGTGCTGACCGTGTTGGTCCCGAGTCGGCGTTCGGGTTTCCCGGCCGCGTCATGTACGAACATGGCGTCGGACGACCAAAACGTACGGGGTCGGACTCACTCGGACTCACGCGCGGTGCCGCCGCTCGCGAGCGGTCGAAAACGAAAGGAAAGGAAAGCCGCGTCAGTCCGCTACTTCGACGATTTTACGCTCGGAGTCGTCCTCCCGGTAGTGCTCCTCGATGAACTCCTCGTCGATTCGGTTGAGGGCGTCCTTCGGGAGCATCGAGAGCAGGTCCCAGCCGATAGAGAGCGTCTCCTCGATAGTGCGGTTCGTCTCGAAGCCCTGGTCGACGAACTCCGATTCGAAGGCGTCCGCGAAGTCGAGATACTTGTTGTCGAGCTCGGAGAGCGCCTCGCGGCCGACGATGTTCACGAGGTCACGGAGGTCTTCGCCCTCCGCGTACGCCGCGAACATCTGGTCTTTCACGTCGGCGTGGTCCTCGCGGGTGAGCCCCTCGCCGATCCCGTCGTCCATCAGCCGCGACAGGCTGGGAAGGACGTTGATCGGCGGCTGCAGGCCCTGACTGTTCAGGTCTGGGTCGACGTAGATCTGTCCCTCCGTGATGTACCCGGTCAGGTCCGGGATCGGGTGGGTGTCGTCGTCGCCCGGCATCGTGAGGATCGGGATCTGGGTCACGGAGCCATCACGTCCCTGAATCCGTCCGGCGCGCTCGTACAGCTGCGCCAGGTCGGTGTACATGTACCCGGGGTAGCCACGGCGACCGGGAACCTCCTCGCGGGCCGCCCCGATCTCGCGGAGCGCCTCGCAGTAGTTGGTCATGTCCGTCAGGATGACGAGGACGTGGTAGTCCTTCTCGAAGGCGAGGTACTCGGCCGTCGTCAGGACCATCCGCGGCGTGACCGTCCGCTCGACTGCGGGGTCGTCCGCGAGGTTCATGAAGACGACGGAGCGTTCCAGCGCGCCGGTGCGCTCGAAGTCCTCCATGAACTCGTTGGCCTCCTCCTGGGTGATCCCCATCGCACCGAAGATGACGGCGAACTCGGAGCTCTCCTCGTCGTCGCCCTCCTCTTCTTCGGGCACGCTGGCCTGTCGGGCGATCTGCATCGCCAGTTCGCTGTGTGGCTGGCCGGAGCTGGAGAAGATCGGGAGCTTCTGGCCGCGAACGAGCGTGTTCATCCCGTCGATGGCGGAGACGCCCGTCTCGATGAACTCCTCGGGGTACTCTCGGGAGTACGGGTTGATCGCCGCGCCGACGATGTCCTGACGCTCCTCGGGAACGATCTCCGGACCGTCGTCGATCGGACGGCCCGACCCGTCGAGGACCCGTCCGAGTAGGTCCTCGGTGACGGGCATCTTCATCGTCTCGCCCAGGAAGCGGACGGACGCGTTCTGGTCGATACCGGAGGTGCCCTCGAACACCTGAATGGCGACGACGCCATCCGAGGATTCGAGCACCTGTCCGCGCAGCGTCTCCCCCTGTGCCGTCTCGATCTCGACGATCTCGTCGTAGCCGATGGCCTCGTCGACCTCGGCGTACACCAGCGGGCCGCTGATCTCGGTGATTGTTTGGTACTCTTTCATTGTCAGTAGAGGCTCCGGAGCTCCTCTTTGATCTCCGCTTTGAGGTCTTCGACGTACTCCTCGTAATCCTCTTGGACGCCGATCCGGTTGATCCGGGGTGCGGAGTCGGTGTCGATGATCTCTTCGACCGGCACGCCCGCTTCGAGGGCGTCGAACGCCTCGTCGTTGAACGTCTCGATCGTCGTCAACATGAGGTACGTCTTCTCCGGCGGACAGTAGGTGTCGACCGGGTGGAACGCGTTCTGCTGGAGGTACGCCTCGCGCAGGTAGCGGGCGACCTCAAGCGTGAGCTGCTGGTCGTCCGGCAGAGCGTCCTTCCCGACGAGCTGGACGATCTCTTGGAGTTCCGTCTCCTCGTCGAGCACGTCGACCGCCCACTGGCGCTTCTCCGCCCAGTCGTCGGCGACCTCGTCTTCGAACCACGGGTCGAGCTGATCCTTGTACAGCGAGTACGACTCGTTCCAGTTGATCGACGGGAAGTGGCGGCGCTCCGCTAAGTCCGCGTCGAGCGCCCAGAACGTCTTCACGATACGCAGCGTGTTCTGGGTGACCGGCTCGGAGAAGTCGCCACCGGGCGGGCTCACCGCGCCGATCGCGGAGACGGACCCTTCCGTCCCGTTGACGTTCTCGAAGTAGCCGGCGCGCTCGTAGAACTGCGCGAGCCGGGCAGCGAGGTACGCGGGGTACCCCTCCTCGCCGGGCATCTCCTCCAGCCGGGAGGAGATCTCGCGCATCGCCTCCGCCCACCGCGAGGTGGAGTCGGCCATGAGCGCCACGTCGTACCCCATGTCGCGGTAGTACTCGGCGATCGTGATCCCGGTGTAAATACAGGACTCACGCGCCGCGACGGGCATGTTCGACGTGTTCGCGATGAGCGAGGTCCGGGCCATGAGCGGGTTGCCGTTGGCCGGGTCCTCAAGCTCGGGGAAGTCCTCGATGACCTCGGTCATCTCGTTGCCGCGCTCGCCGCAGCCGACGTACACGATGATGTCGGCGTCTGCGTACTTCGCGAGCTGGTGCTGGGTGACCGTCTTCCCGGAACCGAACGGCCCCGGAATCGCGGCCGTCCCGCCCTTCGCGATGGGGAAGAGGCCGTCGAGAATGCGCTGACCGGACACGAGCGGCGTCCGGGGCGTCTTCTTGTTCGCGGAGGGGCGCGCCTCGCGGACGGGCCACTCCTGATGCATCGAGACGTCAGTCCCGTTGGACAGTTCCGCGACCGTCTCAGTGACGTCGAACGAGCCCGACTCGACGGCGGTGACCTCCGCCGTCTCGCCCTCGTCGAGGGCGTCCGGCGGCACCATCACCTTGTGGTCGATGGTGACCGTCTCCTCGACGACGCCGACGACGTCGCCGCGGCCGACCTCGTCGCCGACCTCGACGGTGGGCTCGAACTCCCACTGCTCTTCGAGGTCGATGCCGGGCGCGTCGACCCCGCGGTCGAGGTACGGACTGCCCATCTTGCCCTCCAGCACGTCCAAGGGACGCTGGACGCCGTCGTAGATGGCGTCTAGCATTCCCGGACCAAGGTCGACCGACAGCGGCTCGCCCGTGTTCTCGACGGGCTCGCCGGGGGCGACCCCGGAGGTCTCCTCGTACACCTGAACGGTCGTGATGTCGCCTTCGATCTCGATCACTTCCCCCATGAGGCCTTCGTCGCCGACGTAGACGACGTCGTTCATGCGGGCGTCGAGATCGCGGGCGCTCACGACCGGACCGCTCACGCTCTGGATAACACCGGTTTCGGTTGTGGTGGTCTCCGTGGATTCTGCTTTACTCATGTTAGTCGTCCTCCTCCATCAGGTCGATCCCGATGGCTCGTTTGATCTGGTCGCGCAGCCCGCCGCTGCCTGCGCCGGACCCGCCGAGCGTCACGAGCACCGGCTCGATGCTTCCCTCGACCGACTCGCGGGTCCCCCGCGAGAGGTGGTCGAGGTCGTCGTCGTGCATCACGATGATGCCGGTTCCCTCGTCGTCGAGGGTCCGTTCGACGGCGTCGTCGAGCCGCTCGTCCTTCTCGTCGTCCGGTACGTTCTCGAACTTCCGCACGCCCGCGAGCCGGAATCCGGTCGTGAACTCCGGGCTGCCGACGACGGCTATCTCCTGGCTCATGTTATCACCAGCTCCGATTCGATCTCGTCGGCCGACAGGCCGGCCTCCTTCCCGCGGGCGATGGCCCGAATGTTCTCCACCTCGCGCTCCTTCGCGAGGATGTAGGAGATTATCGGGGTGATAGACACCGGGTGGATCGTGCCGAGGCGGTCGCCGTACGCCAACAGCGCGGCGTCCGTCGCGTGCTCGAACGCGATGAGGCTGTCCGCCTCCTCTAACTCGCGCAGCGCCGGACCCAGCTCGTCGCCGTACTGGCTGTCCGCGATGTACTCCACGAGCTCGTCGAGGTTCCGGGCGAGCCGCGCGAGCGACCCCCGGGTGAACAGCTCGCCGCCCTCGATGAAGTACGCCGCGGGGTCGATGTCCGCGCCCGACCGGGCGAGCCGGAGGGCGTTCGTCGCGTTCCGGAAGTCGACCTCGGCTTTGAGGAACGCCTCGTACTGACGGGTCGGTTCGCCGCCGCCGAGTCCGGACAGGAGCCGTTCGTAGAACGCGCGGTCGACGGCGTTCTCGAGGGGCACAAGCACGTCCGTCTCCTCGTACTCGGCGTACGCCGCCTGGAGCGGATCGCCGTAGATGGTATCTTCGAGCACCTCGACGACCGCGTCGATCGCGTCTGCCTCGAGGAGCCGGCGGATCCGTCGGTCGTCGAACTCGCCGGCGCGGATCAGGTCCGACTCGACCGCCGACTGGTCCGCGTCGGTGTAGACGCCGCGGATGACCGTCTTCACGTTCCACGCGTCGAATTTCCGGAGGTACCGGGCGATGAGGCCGTACAGCGACCCCTCGCTCCAGTCCAAGATCGCGTCGAACTGCGACGCGAGGTTCCGGTTCAGCGCGTACTCGATCAGGTCGACGCCGCCGTGTCTGCTCCCCAGGGCGTTGATCTCGTCCGCGTAGCTCGACTCCTCCATGAACCGGGCGATCTCCGCCGGACCCATGCGGGTGAGCTTACGGTACTCCTCGTCCCCGTAGAGGCTGCCGCGGCGGGCACGAACCCGCGCGACGACGTACTCTGGGTTCGAGCTGCCGACGGCGCTCATTGGTCGAACAGTCGCTCCGAGATGTGTTTCAACTCGTCGTCCCAGACGGAGTCCAGGACCGAGTCGAACGTGTTGTTCACCCGGACGCGCGAGGTGTCGCTCTCCGCGACGACACCGCCGAGACAGTCGACCTCGCCGTCGACCGCCGCGTTGCGGTCCGCGACGAGGTCTTCGAGGAGATCGACGTCCTCGGCGCGGGTGTAGACGGCGACGTCATCGTCGTCGTCGAACTCCGCGAGCGTCGCGTCGAGAAGCGTCTCGGTCAGCTCGCGGCGACGGTCGCCGTCGAGCGACTCGATGGTGGCCTCGACGTCGTCGTAGACGTCTTCGAGGACGTCACGACGGGCGCCGAGCCGCTCCTGTTTGGCCTCGAGTTTGGCCGACGAGAGCGTCTGCTCGCGCTCCTGTTCGATCTGGCGATCGGCCTCGGCGAGCCGCTCTTCGCGGATGCGCTCGGCGTCGGTCTCCGCCTCGGCGACGATCTCGTCCGCCTCGGACTCCGCCGCCTCACGGATTTCCTCTGCACGCGCGCGGGCTTCGTCTCGAACGTCCTCAACGACAGTATCCAAACTCATTGGTGTGGAAAGGGGGAACCGCTTAGACGATGAAGACGACGACGAGTGCGAGAATGACAATCGTCTCGGGGAGGACCGTCAGAATGAGCCCGTTGACGAACAGATCGTCGTCCTCGGCCATCGCGCCGACGGCGGCCGAACCGATTCCACGCTCCGCGTAGCCCGCACCGAGCGCCGCCAGTCCGACGGCGAGCGCCGCCGCGGCGCTGGGGTCAGTGAGCGTTCCTCCGGCCTGCAGTGCGACATTCCCGAGTTCGTTGGTAGCTTCAAGCATTGGTAGTAGTTGCGGTTGCTCGTCTCCGAACAGTTGCTAGTTGCCCCTACTGGAGTCATAAAGCTTCCCAAAACGACCGAACGGAACCGCCGTGACGCCGGGCAGAGGCAGGGCTCGCGGGGGTATCGACCGCGAAAAATTCGCCGGATCGGCTGAGAGGGAGCGTGACGGCTACTCGTCTGTGGTGTACTCGCGGTCGTAGCCGAACGGCAGGTACGCGTTCCCGCCGCCCTCGTAGAAGTTCCCGAAGAACTCCACGTACTCGAGACGCACCGCCTGAATGCCGGCGGACGTAACCCCGAGCGCGAGCACGACGATGTGACCGACGACCGCCACGAGGATGCCGCCTACCAGGGCGAGGACGCCGACAGCCCCGGCAGACGCCGGATCGAACGCGGTCGTCATCCCCGCGAAGACGAGTTCGTAGTCGCCGGGATGGCTCTGCACGTACTCAAGGTAGTCGGCGCTGAAGATGAAGTGGAAGCTCCCCTCGCCGCTTTCGTCGATGTACGCGCCGAACGCGAGCAGGTTCACGGCGAGCGCCATCCCGCCCTTCGCGAGCAGCACCGCCATGATACGGGCGTACGAGATGACGTTGACGATCGGCGAGAGCACCTCGGCGAGTTCCGGCGGCTCACCGATCGCGAGCAGGACGACCCCGAGCGCGATGGCCCCGATGGCGGCGTACCCGACCGCGACGGGGAAGCCGCTGAACGAGACCGCCCCGAAGGTGAGAGTCGAGAACGACTCGAAGAGGAAGTCCGGCTTCGGGCCGGGAAGGTGCTGGCTGAAGATCCAGATCCACGCGCCGTTGAGGATCAGGAGCCACGAGCCGCCCTCATAGAGCGCGTGCTTCAGGTCGTGTTGCTGGTAGTTGCTCACGAACGAGAGGACGTGTCCCACGTTCAGGTGAGCGAGTCCGAACAGCACGCTGGCGACGAGGAACGACAGCGCCCAGTCGATGTCGGCCGGCGAGAGTCCCTTGCCGTCGACCGGCCAGTGGATCTCCCCCGGCAAGAGCTGGTACGCGTGGTAGCCGAACACGTCGATCCCGAAGTAGATCCCGAACAGGATCGTGAATCCCCCGGCCCACAGCGCGACGGCGCCGAGTTCGCGGAACGTCCCGTCGTACCGGCTGTACAGGAACGCGCCGATGGCGGCGTACAACACGCCGTACCCCACGTCGCCGATCATGAAGCCGAACATGAGCGGGAAGGTGAGGAAGACCAGAAGAGTCGGGTCGAATTCGGAGTACTTCGGACGACCGAACCCCTGCACGAGCAGTTCGAAGGGACCGGCCGCGCTCCCGTTGTCTTGAACGACCGGCGGGTCGTCGCTCCCGTGGGTCGCGTGGCCGCCGTCCGTGGCCGCCTCGCGTTCGTCGTCGGCTGTCGCGGTCGCACCGCCCGCGGAGCCGCCGTCTGCGACGGCTTCGGTGTGGTGGTCGCCGTCGGGAGTGAACGACGCGCGTTCAAGTTCTTCGACGTCGGCGTGGTCGCCGACGGCCTCGGTGATCGCCGCCTCGAACTCGCCGAACGTCTCGGTCGGCACCCATCCCTCGGCGACGAACGCGTTCTCGGTCGTCGCGAAGGAGAGCGGGGCCTGCTTCTTTTCGGCCTCGATTGTGAGCTGCTCTTCTGCGCGCAACAGGAAGCCTGCAGCCTCTTCTTTCACGTCAGCGATCCGGGATTCGACCGCCGCGAGCTCCTCTCGGAGGTCGGCCTGCTCGGATTCGAGCTCGGCGACGTACTCCGCGGGGCTCGCGTCGGCGTCCGGCACGTCGAGCAGGGCGATGTCGACGCCCACGAGCGAGTCCTGAAGGACGCCCTCCTCGACTCCCGAGGCGGGCTTCGCGAAGGCGGCGACGACGTCGCCGCCCGCGAACACCTCGTGCGCGTCGACCCCGTCCGCGTCTGTGAGCGCGTCTTCGACGGCGTCGGGTTTCGCCTCGCCGACGACCACTTCGAGCGAGTCGTAGCCGCCGAGTAAGTCGAGGGCGATACCGAGGTCCGCGAACGGCTCCATCCGGTCTATCTCTTCTTGCCTGTCTCGGATCTGCGCCTGCAGCTCGTCGCGCTGGTCGTTGAGTTCGTTGACGCGCTCGCGCACGTCGGACAGCTCCGCCTCGAGTTCCTCGTCGTCGAGCGCGCGGGCCGCGTCGACGTCCGCGTCGTCGATGTCGAGGATGCTTTCGAGCGAGCGAACGGTGACGAGCCGCTCGCTGACGTCTTCGGCTCCGTCGAGCGACACGCCGGGCTCGAAGCCCTCGTAGCGCTCGTCGTAGTCGGTGACGTGCAGCGAGTGGTGGTCGTACGCCGCCTCGATCACGTCGTCGATGACGCGCTTCGAGCCCGTCACCGACACCTTGCTCATCCGCTCAGGCCTGAGCATCCACCGCCTCCTCGGCCTGACTGGTGACCGCTTCTTCGAACCGTTCGACCGCGTAGTCGACGGCTGTGTCCACTCGGTCGCGGGCCTCGCGTTCGAGCTCGTCGCGGTCGGCACGACCCGATTCGAGGATCTCCTCGCGCCGCTCCTCGATCTCCTCGCGGGCCGCTTCGATCCGCTCTTCGGCCTCGGAGGCCGCCTCCTCCTCGGCGTCGTCGCGGATCTCCTCCGCGCGCCGTCGAGCCTCGGCGAGGCGCTCGTCGGCGTCCGATTCCGCCTCCGCGATGATCTCGTCCGCCTCTGTTTCAGCCTGCTTGATCCGGTCGAGCACCTCTGGTCTCGCCATACTACTAATCGCCTGAAAGTCTAGAAGCGATGTATAAGGTGTTTGCGAAAGTGAGCGGTGGATCGCGCGGCTCCGAACGGAACGAGCCGACGCGCCGACCTGGATGAGCCGGCGCGTCGAGCTGCACGGGCCGACCGTCGAGCTGGGCGAGCCGACGCGCTCGTCGTCCGTGTGTACCCGCGCGGCCGCCTACATTTAAGTACCAGTCGCCGGACCGTCTCCGTATGGCAACGGTGTATGCGGTCGCCTCAGCGAAGGGTGGGGTCGGAAAGACCACCACGACCGCGGCGATAGCGACGATCCTGGCCGACGCCGGTGCCGATGTCGTCGCGATCGACGCCGACATCGGCATGGCGAACCTCGCGGAGGCGGTCGGCGTCGAGCCGGGAGAGACGACCCTCCACGACGTGCTCTCCGGCCGGGGCAACCCGCTCGACGCGGTTCTGTCCGGGCCGGCGGGCCTGCGCGTCCTCCCGGGGGCGGCCGACCTCGACGCGTACGCGACGGCCGACCCGTCCGGGCTTCGCGAGGTCGTCGCGGCCTTCGACGACGCGGACTACGTGTTTCTCGACGCGGGCGCGGGACTCTCGCACGACTCGACCCTGCCGCTCGGACTCGCGGACGAGACCCTTCTCGTCTCGACGGCCGAGCGCAACGCCCTCGGCGACACCGAAAAGACCCGCCAGCTGACAGAGCGCCTCGGCGGCACGGTCGCCGGCGCGGCGATCACGCGCGTCGGCGGCGACGGCGCGACGGGCGACGACCTCACCCGCCTCGACGCGCCGGTCCTCGGTCGGATCCCGGAGGACCCCGCCGTCTTTCGGGCGGCGACGGCGAACGAGCCGCTCGTGACGTTCGCGCCTGACGCACCCGCGACCCGCGCGTACCGCGAACTCGCTCGAACGCTGACCGGCGCGGAGATCCCCGACCCGGCTCCGCCCGCATCGGGTCAGACGCCTGCGGACGCGGCCGACCCAGAGCCACCGGACGCGGCCGACCCAGAGCCACCGGACGCGGCCGACCCAGAGCCACCGGACGCGGCCGGTGAGAGCGGCGAAACCGACGACGCTGGGGCGGCCGACGCCGACGGCGAGGACATCATCGTCGCCGACGCCGACTCGGGCGGGCTCGGCGAGCCAGCCGACGAGCGCGACATCATCGTCGCGGACGAATCGCCCGTGCCGAGCGACGAGAGCGGCACCGACTCGGACTCCGGCGAACCGGCGCACGCCGGTCCCGAGGACGGCGACACGGCCGACGACTTCGACGGCGACACGCGAACCGTCGGCGATGACCACGTCGACGGCGACGACCTCGAAGCGATGATCGAGGACGAGGCCGGGGAGGCGGCGTTCGAGTCGGAGGGCTCGGCGTCTGCCGACGAGGGCGCGCTCCTCGACGAACCGGAGGCCCGCGACGCGCCGGGGGAGGCGTCCGAAGAGGAGGAGCCGAGCCGCGACATCGACGACGAACTCGCGGGAAGCGTCCCGTTCCGGGACGACGACACCGGCACGATGAACACCGTCCTCTCGGAGCGGAGCGGGGCCGACGACGACAGAGACTCGACGAACGGCGACGACGAGCCCGGCGACACCGAGCGGGACGAGAGCGACGACGATACGGACGGTGACGGGTTCTTCAGTCGTCTGTTCGGGCGATAAGGCTACGTCTGCGTACGGGGAGACGGCGATTCGGTCTCGCAGCCGACTGTTTTCAGGCCTCTGAGGGGGCCGCCGCGCGGTCGCGGATGAGTTCGCGGATCTCCTCCGGGTCGGAGATGCCGGCGAGTTCCTCACAGGAGACGAGCGCGGTGCCGTCGACCGATTCCCGCCGCTCGTCTCCCTCCGTGAAATAGACGGACCGCGTGCGCGCTACCTCGCCGATCGACGACATGATCCGGGCGCGCTTCTCCGCGGCCGGCGTGAACGTCGAGTGGCCGGTGAGAACGCGCGTCACGGCGCTGCCCTCGTCCTCGGAGACGGCCTTGAACGGGGCCCGCGCCGTCGGGTGGACCGTGAATCCCGCCTTGGTGAGCACATGGACGATGTGTTCGTCGTCGGGATCGGTGTCGGGTGCCGCGGGCGTCGGGTCCGAGTCGCGGACCTCCTCGGCCCCGTCGAGGACGTCGACGGGGCTTGAGAACGGCTCGTCGAACAGCTCTTCGAGCTGGATCGCCACTTCGATGGAGGCGTTCATCCCGTCCTCGTACTTCGAGACGGTTCGACGGGAGACGCCGAGTTCGGTCGCGAGCCGACCGAGCGACCACCCGCGCTCCTCGCGCTCGTCGGCCAGCAAGTCGCCGTCGAGGCTGACGTACAGCCCGCCGGGGGCCGCGTAGATGAGCGGTGGCATGCCCTCCACGAACAGCTCGTAGGCGGTGTCCGGGTTGATCACTGGGACGCCGTGTCGGAAGTAGACGACGCCCGGCTTCAGGTCCTCGTCGCGCGTTCGGATGCCGATCACCATCGGCGTCGCCTGCAGATACTCGCCGAGCCGCCGCATCTCCGCGCCGGTCGCCGCGTCGAGGGCGTCGACGTTGCCGAGAATCTTCAGTAACAGCAGGTCCTCGTCGCGGCGCGCCGCCACGTCGAAGCTCTTCGGCCGGACCGCACACCGGTCGCTCACGCGGAACCCCGCGTCCTCCAGCATCGCGGTGACGTTCCCGATCAGCGCAGTCCGGGACATAGTCGAGACAAGCGGTTCGGCGTATATATGCGTTGTGTCAGTCGCGCCCGCTCGAACGCGCCGCTCGCTTGCGATTTTGCTTCGGTCGCCCCCGGTAGCATTATATATTCGACCCGCGCCGCACGCGCCGGCGCGCCAGCGACTCGCGTCGCCGACGGCCCGCCCCGAAACCGGTTTGTCTGCGAGGGAAAAATCACGGGTATGGCCATCGTCGCCGTCGACGACACCGATTCCCGCGAGCGCGGCATGTGTACGACGTACGTCGGCGCGCGCCTCGCCGAGCGCCTCGCGGCCGCGGGCGGTCGGGTCGAGCGGCGGCTCCTCGTTCGGCTCAACCCGGCCGTGAAACACAAGACCCGCGGGAACGCCGCCGTCGCACTGCACGTCACCGAGATCGACGCCGACGAGGTGTTCGAGGTCGCCGCGGCGATCGTCCGCGAGTTCGCGGTGCCGGCGGATCCCCGGACCTCGCCCGGCCTCGTCGTCGCCGACGTCGATCCCGCGGCGATCCCGTCCGACGTCGCGGCGTTCTCGCGGCGGGCGCTGCGACACCGGATCGGCCTTGCCGAGGCCCTGTCGCTCGCGGACTCCCACGGCTACCGTCACGCCGCCTTCGGGACGGGCGGCGCGGGTGACGGCGACGAGGTGGCCGGGCGCGGTCGCATCGGCGCGCTCGCCGCGGTCGGCGCGCAGGCGGCGTTCGACGACCGGACGGTCGAGCACATCGCGTACCGGGAACTGGACCGCTGTGGAACGCCCCGCACGGTCGACGCAGAGAGCGTCTTCGCCGCCGCGGACGCCGCGTACCCGACCGTCTGGGACACCGTCGATCGCGGCACGGGCGAGGTCGTGTGCGTCCCCAACGCGCCGGGACCGATCCTCTACGGGATCCGCGGGGACGACGCCGCGGCCTGTCGGGAGGTTGCCGCGTCGATCGAGAGCGAACCGGTCGCACGCACCGAGACGTTCCTGACGAATCAGGGCACCGACGCACACCTCGCGTCGGGGACGCTCGGGACCCTCCGAGACGGCGCGGGCTACCGCGTCGACGGCGTCGTCGTCACCGACCCGGAGACGAAACGCGGCGGACACGTCCACGTCGACATCACAGACGGCGGTGGCGGCGCTGGCGGCGGTATCGACGGCACCGACCTCGCGGACCGCGGCGATGCCGACGGCGACGATCACCTCCGCTGTGTCGCCTTCAAGCCGACCGGTCGGTTCCGCGATCGGGTCCGCGCGCTCCGACCGGGCGACCGCGTGACGCTCTGCGGCGAACACGAACGCCGGGCGCTGCCCGATCGAGCGGACGAAGCGGGGACGCTGAAACTGGAGAAGTTCGCGGTCCGCGACCTCGTCCGCACCGAGAAAGCGGTTCCAGTGTGTCCCGACTGCGGGCGGTCGATGTCGTCCGCGGGACGGAACCAGGGCTACCGCTGCCGCGACTGCGGGACCACCGCGTCCGGGAAAGTCGACCGCGAAGTCGACCGCGCGCTCGAAGTCGGTTGGTACGAGGTTCCGCCGAGCGCTCGGCGGCACGTCGCGAAACCGCTCGTCCGCGGGGGGTTCGACGCGCCGACGCACCCCGAGCGGTAGCGGAACGGGTTGCCGACGCGGGTCGCTGCCGTCAGTCGAGGTCGAACGCCGCCCGCCACTCGGCGGCCCGGTCGAGGGCCGCCTCGCGCGAGCCGATCCGCTCCCGCTCGTAGGTCGACTCGTCCGCCGCCTGCTCCATGACGTCCAGCCGGACGACGAACTCGCCGTCGCCGCGCTCGCGGACCCGCACCGTCGCGTACCCGTCCGACCGCTCCCATTCGGTGACCACGTCGTCTTCTCGGCCGAGCGTCCAGCCCATACCGGAACCGGTGGTTCCGGCGGCTAAAGCGGCGCGGTTCGGCGGTCGGGTCCCAGCGTGGCCGACCCCGGCGCGGCCGAGTACGCACACCTCGGACAGACGGCGTATCCGAGCGCGTCGTACGGCACCGACGCCGACGGAGCCGTCACGTCGCACTCGGGGCAGTCGAACAGCCCCGCGTCGGTCGCCTCTGATTCGTCTGTCGCTCCCATGCCCCAGTGTACCACGAACACCGACATAAGTATGTGTTCTTTGAAACTATCTCTGTGTGTGGGAATCGCCACTCTCAGGCCGGGAGGCGAGTGCGCATTCGTGTCTTGGGGTCACTCGTTGCCGCCCTCTCCCGGCGACCGAGACGGCGGGGAAGCCGACAGACCGGCGACCGGGGCGTATATCCGAACGCCGAGCGGAGGGCCAGTATGACCGGGGAGAAGGGTGCGGGCGGCGAGACGGGTACGGGCGGCGAGGCGGGAGCGGATGGCGGAGCCGAGACGAAAACGGCGGCAGACATCCATGCGACGCGACGTGATCGCGCGGCCGACCGGCTCCGCGAGGCCGACGCCGAGGGTCTGATCTGTTTCCCGAGCCGCAACCTCCGGTACCTCACCGGGTTCACGGCGGAACCCGACGAGAGACACTTCTTTCTCGTCGTACCGGCGGCCGATCACTCCTGTGACGGACCGGTGTTTTTCGTTCCGGCCCTGTACGAGAGCGACGTCCGATCGGAGACGACGGTCGCGGACGTGCGGACGTGGGCGGACGGCGACGACCCGGCGACCGCCGTCCGCGACCTGCTCGCCGAGTGCGGCCTCCGCGAGGGTCGGCTCCTCGTCGACGACACCATGTGGGCGACGTTCACGCAGGACCTCCGCGCGGTCGCGCCGGACGCGGCGTGGGGGCTCGCGAGCGAGGCGCTCGCGCCCCTCCGCGTGCGCAAAGACGAGACCGAACTGGCGGCGATACGGGCGGCGGCCGCGGCCGCGGACGCGACCGTCGGCGACCTCCGCGACCTCGGCGCGGACGCGGTGGGGATGACGGAGGCCGAACTCGCCGACTGGATCGTCGACCGCATGGAGGCACACGGCGGTCGCGGGACCGCCTTCGGTCCCATCGTCGGATCCGGGCCGAACGGCGCGAACCCGCATCACGGCCACGGCGATCGCGAGATTAAGGCTGGCGAGCCCGTCGTGTGCGACTTCGGCACGCGAGTCGACGGCTACCCGTCCGACCAGACGCGGACGCTCGTCTTCGGCGGCGACCCGCCCGCGGCGTACGCGGAGGTCCACGAGGTCGTCCGCGAGGCGCAGGCCGCCGCGGTCGACGCCGTCGAGCCGGGCGTCCCCGCCGAGGCCGTCGACCGGGCGGCCAGAACGGTCATCGAGGACGCGGGCTACGGCGACGCGTTCGTCCACCGGACCGGTCACGGCGTGGGGCTCGACGTCCACGAGGAGCCGTACCTCGTCGCGGGCAACGACCGGCGGCTGGAGCCGGGGATGGTGTTCTCCGTCGAGCCCGGGATCTACCTCGACGGGCGGTTCGGCTGCCGGATCGAGGACCTCGTCGTCGTCACAGAGGGGGGTTGCGAGCGACTGAACGACACCGACCGCGGCTGGCGCTGACCGACGAGACGGGCGAACCCGCCCGGAACAGCATCGAAACCATTAGTGTTGCCGGAACGGAACCGGCGGGTATGAGCGACACCGACGAGGCCGAGGAGGCCGAAGATGTCGAACCGGCCGTCGAACTCGGCGATCGAGTGGACGTGGCCGGCGAGCCGATCGCGCGCGTCGCGTCCCGGCTCACGTGGCCCGCCACGCGAAGCGACGTGGCGAACCAGGAGGGCGACGCCGCGATCCGGACTCCGGACGGTCCGCGCGACCTCGACGACGTGCTCGCGGACGCCGAGGTCCCGCTGTTCGAGAGCCGGAGCGAGTTCGTCGCGACGGTCGAAGAGCTGGTGGGTCGCGGCCCGGTCGCGACGGAGTAGTTGGACTGCGAGCCGCGGTCGTCGCCGATCGCCGACCGATGACCGCCGAGCCCGGGTCTCGGCCGCCCCGCCGCGGGCTTTTTATTCGGCCGATGCCGACTCTACTCATGGCGATCCCCTTCGATCCGCACGAAATCGACCCCGAAGCGTACGGCGAGACGACGGCGACGCTGTCGACCGACCACGAGTCGGCGATCGAGCGCGTGCGCGAGGTGTGCGTCGACGCCGGGTTCGGCGTCCCCGTCGAGTTCTCTCCGTCCGAACTGCTGAACGAGAAGGTCGATGCCGACCGCGACCCGTACTACGTGCTCGGCGCGTGCAACCCGGCGGTTGCGGACCGCGCGCTCGACGCGACCGACGGCCGGATCGGCGGACTCTTTCCCTGTAACATGGTGATCCGTGAGGTCGAACCGGGCGAACAGGAGGTGTACCACGTCTCCATCATGAAGGTCGCTCGTCTGCTCGGACTGCCCGTCGACGACGAGGCGATGGACGGGATCATCGATGACACCGGCGAGATGGTCGCGGCCGTGTTTGCGGAACTGGACGCCGACGAGTGAGAACGAGATTTTCGCAAAGCGGTGTGGCGATGCGTCCAGTCGTGCGTGTGCGTATACGCGATGGACTGACGACGAAGACGACCTAGTCGTCCGCGGTCGCCGCGTCGACCTCGGGCTCGTATAACTCGCCGGCGCGCTCCCGCTCGGTGAGGTACTCGTCGGCGTCGAGCGCGGCTTGACACCCCATCCCGGCGGCGGTAACCGCCTGCTGGTAGTGGAAGTCGACCACGTCG
Organism: Halorubrum sp. BV1; assembly: GCF_000746205.1. Taxonomy (NCBI): domain Archaea; kingdom Methanobacteriati; phylum Methanobacteriota; class Halobacteria; order Halobacteriales; family Haloferacaceae; genus Halorubrum; species Halorubrum sp. BV1. The sequence goes on along the minus strand of NZ_KN050825.1, from coordinate 296,733 downwards.
CCCGCGCCGAACAGGCCGTCGACGCCCGTGTCGGTCTGGTCACCGCCGCGGCCGCCCTCGGTGATCAGGTAGCCGTCGTCGTCGGTCTCGACCCCGATTCCCTCCAAGAAGTCGGTGTTCGGTGTGTGGCCGATCGCGAAGAACACCGCGCCCACGTCAAAGTCGTACTCATCGACCTCGTCTGCGGTCGCGTCGTCCTCCAGTTTCTCTTTGGGGTGGCCGCCCGGGTGCTCGACCAAGGTGACGTGGTCGACGCCCTCTTCCGGCGTACCGTGGATCTCGGTGAGTTCGGTGTTCAACAGAAGCTCGATTTCGCCGTCGTCGACCTTCTCCATCGTCCGGTCGATCCAGACGTCCTCGGCGCGGAACTCCTCGCGACGGTGCGCGATGTAGACCGTGTCCGCGAACTTCGTGAGGAAGTTCGCCTCCTCCATGGCCGCGTCGCCGCCGCCGACGACGAGCATGTCCTCGCCGCGGAAGAACGCGCCGTCACACGTCGCACACGTCGAGAGGCCGTACCCCATCAGCTCGTCTTCGCCCGGCACGCCGAGCGTTCGCGCGCTGGCACCGGAGGCGGCGATCACGGCGTCCGCGGTGTAGACGTCGCCGTCGGAGAGTTCGACTCGGAAGTGACCCGCGGGTGCCTTCGAGACGTCCTCGATGATCCCGTTTCGGGTGTCCGCGCCGAACTTCTTCGCCTGCTCTTTCATGTTGTTGATGAGGTCTGGGCCGGAGATCCCTTCGGGGAAGCCGGGATAGTTCTCCACGTCGGTGGTGAGCGTGAGCTGGCCGCCCGGCTCGTCGCCCTCTACGAGCAAGGGGTCGTTGTTCGACCGCGCGGCGTAGATCCCGGCGGTGAGCCCGGAGATGCCTGTGCCGGCGATGATCAGTCGGCGGTGTTCGACGGGGTCGTCGGTCATACGTCGACATTCGCCGTCACGAAGTATGTAGGTTGCGCCCTCGGGCGCGCCACCCGGGATAGCCGGGTTTCTGCGGGCGTCGCCGCGTCGTAATCGCACGGTTACCGCGTCGTAATCGCACGGTTACCGCGTCGTAATCGCACGGTTACCGCGTCGTAATCGCCCGGTCGCCGCGCAGTCAGTCGGTCGGGAATCCCGGCACCGGTCCGCTGGGTGGCGACGGCGCATCGTCGAGCGCCTCGAAGAACCGCCCGGCGACGAACGCCTCGACGACGTCGGTCAACGACTCCGTGTCCGACACCTCCTCTAAGATGCCGAGCGGGACCTGCGCGCCGGCCATGCTCGCGTGGCCGCCGGCGGACCCGACGGGGTCAAGCGCGTCGCGGAGCAGTTCGCCGACGTCGAGGTCCGCGCCGCGGGCCCGCGCCGAGCCGTAGATCACGCCGTCCATGTAGCCGAACACGAACGTCACCGCGATCCCGTCGAGATCGAGGAGGCGTTCCGCGGCCTGCGCGAGCGTGTCGCGGTCGGCTATCTCGCCGACACAGGAGGCGACCGTCGATCCCCGAACGTCGCGTCGCTCGATGGCGCGCGCGATCACGCGGAGCGTCTCCGGGCTCACGCTCGGACTCTCGACGCGTTCGAGCGTCGCCTCATCCGCCTGCGACGACAGCGACGCCGCGGCCTCGAAGTCGGGGATCGACGTCGACCGCGTGAAATCTTTCGTGTCGATCCGGATCCCGTACAACAGCGCGGTCGCGAGCGCCCGGTCGGGCGTGATCCCGATCCGCGAGAGGTACGACTCGATCAGCGTGCTCGTCGCGCCGACGTCGGGTCGGATATCGACGAACTCCCCGGCGACGGGGCCGCGCGGGGGGTGGTGGTCGACGACGATGTCGACGGGGTGACCGTCGGGGAGGCTGTCGTTGATGCCGGCGCGCGAGTGGTCGACGAGGGCCACGCCGCCGTAGTCGTCGAGGTCGATCTCGTCGACGGTCCGTAACGACAGATCGAGTAAGTTCACCATCGCGCGGTTCTCCTGATGGGCGATCTCGCCGCCGTAACAGGAGTCGGCCGAGACGCCGGCCGACTCGGCTATCCGCGCCAGCCCGAGCGCGCTCGCGATGGCGTCGGGGTCGGGGTTGTCGTGTGCGACCACGAGCAGCGGGCCGGAGAGGCCGCGGAGCGTGGACAGCAACCGGACCGGCTCCTCCGTGGCGTCAGCGCCCGTCGCCTCCACGACGCGTGCGGCGATGGCCTCCACGGGGTCGACGACGCGGTCGGCGACCGCGTCGAGGGTTGCCCGCTGGTCGGACGTGGGGTCGTCTCCGACGTACGCGACGATCGTCGCGTCGGGGTACCGGCTGCTCGCGGCGCGCGCGGCAGCGACGTTGCGCGCGGGATCGTCTCCGGCGACGAAGACGACCGCGGCGTCGGCGGGATACGCGGACCGGTCCGTCGGATCCGCCTCGACGACGGCGACGTTCCGGTCGCGGAGCGTCGACGCCCATCCGCTGTCGTCGGTGACCGCGACGAGTTCGTCGCGGTCGTCGCGCGTCCGTTCGACGAACTTGTTCCCGACCGCGCTACAGCCGAGCAGCAGACGCCGGGTCATACACTCGCGAGGGAGTCGGGAATAAAAACGCTGCCGTCATTCGTCGGGGTCGCTGCCGGTTGGGTCGTCGACCGAACCGTCGGCGTCGGTACGCCCGTCCGAACTGGGCGCGTCGACCGGACCGTCCCGCAGCGCTCCGCCGACCGCCGCGGCGACGTCGACGGCGGCGCGGTTCTCGCCCACGTCGTGAACCCGAACGATGTCGGCCCCGCGGTCCGCCGCGAGCGCGGTCGCGGCGACGGTCGCGTGCTCGCGGTCGTCCGGACCGCGGCCTATCGCGCCGTACATCGACTTGTGCGAGTGGCCGATCAGGACGGGGCAGTCGAGCGCGGCGAACTCGCCGACGCGGTCGATCAGTTCGAACGCCTCGGCGGACGACGTATCGAAGCCCAGTCCGGGGTCGACGATCACCTTGTCGCGGTCGATTCCGGCCGTCTCCGCCAGCGCGAGCCGCTCTCTGAGCGCGGCGATCACGTCGTCGACCGCGTCGTCGTACTCGGGATCGTTCGTCGGATCGACCGGCGCGTCGAGGCTGTGCATCACCACGACCGGACAGCCGGCGTCGGCGACGACCTCGCGCATCTCGGGGTCCGAAAGTCCGGTCACGTCGTTTATCAGGTCCGCGCCGGCGTCGAGCGCGGCCGCCGCCACGGCCGGTTTCCGCGTGTCGATAGAGACGAGCACGTCGCCGTCGGCGACGGCCGGCACCGACTGTATCGCCTCGACGATCGGGACCACCCGGTCTATCTCCTCTTCGACCGGCACCGGCTCCGCGCCGGGACGCGTCGACTCGCCGCCGACGTCGACGATGTCGACGCCCGCGGCGACCATGCGCTCCACGCCGGCGACCGCGTCCTCGCGACTCGCGTGCCGACCGCCGTCGTGGAACGAGTCCGGCGTGACGTTGAGAACGCCCATCACTGCGGTGCCGTCGATCCACGGGTAGTCTGCCGCGGTGGCGGTCGCGGTGTCGGCGTCGTCGGTCGCGGTGTCGGCTGTGTAGTCCGTCGGTCGGGTCGTTTCGTATCGAATCTCGAGCCGGTCGGCGATGTCGGCCGCGATGCCGTCGAACTCGCCGTCGTGACCTAGAGCGGCGGAGCCGCCGTCGCGGGTAGCGGAGCCGCCGTCACCCCCGATTCGGTCGAGTAGGTCTCGGAACTCCGCGACCGTCCCGGCCAGCGTGACGGGCACGCGCTCGCCGCTCGGGACGCGCCCCTCGCCGGCACCGAGGCCGCCGATGACTGCGTCGCCCCCCACGGCCCGGATCGCGGCCGCGATCCGGGCTGCCCGGTCGCCGCGCAGCCGGAGCGCGAGGACGCGGTGGTCGATACCCGCGACGCGCTCCTCGGTGACGGCCGGAGGGACGCCCGTCGCGTCGAGCGCGCGGGCGGCGTCGCGCTCGCCGGCGGCTCGCCGGGGCGTCACGGTACGGAAGCGGGCGGCGCGGGCCTCCGCGACCGCGAACAGCGACCCGACGAGAAGCACGCAGTCGTCGGAGTCGGCGCGGGCGACGGCGGCGTCAAGCGCGGCCGCCACGTCGTCGCCGCTCGTCACCCGGTCGACGCCCGCGGTCCGGAGGGCGGCCGCGAGCACGTCCGGGTCCTCGGCGCGGTCGAGGTCGGGCCGGCAGGTGACCGCGGAGGCGGCGGGAGGGAGCGCGCCGACGGCGGCGACGTGGTCTTTGTCGCACATCGCGCCGTACACGAGGTGGAGGTCGTCGTAGTCGTACTCCGCGAGCGTCCCCGCGAGCGTGTCGCAGGCGGCGGGGTTGTGCGCCCCGTCGAGCACCGTCAGCGGCGCGGTGTCGACGACCTCGAACCGCCCCGGCCACGTCGCCCGCGCCAGCCCGTCGCGGAGAGCGGCGTCGGGGATACCGTCGCCGTCGCCGACCGCGCGCGCCGTCCGCTCGGCGAGCGCCGCGGCTATCCCGGCGTTCGTCGCCTGATGCGCGCCCACGAGCGGGATCCGATACGTGCCGGTGCGCTCGCCGTCGAGCGTCACCGCGGCGTCGCTCGGGCTCACGCGGCCGCCGTAGGCGACGGAGAGGTCGGGGCCGTCGGGGGCGGCCGCGCCGCCGCCAGCGCCCGCGACCGTCGCGACCGGCGCGCCGGCCTCGGCGGCGACCTCGCGGACCACGTCGAGCGCCTCGCCCTCGCAGGCGGTCACGAGCGGTGTCCCCTCGCCGGCGATACGGGCTTTCGTGCGGGCGATCTCCGCGACCGTGTCGCCGAGCACGTCGGTGTGTTCGAGCGAGACGTTGGTGACCGTGGTCGCGACCGGGTCGACCGCGCTTGTCGCGTCGTACTCGCCGCCGAGCCCGACTTCGAGCACCGCGACGTCGACGTCGCGGCGCGCGAACTCCCGGACCGCCATCACGGTGACAACCTCGAAGAAGGTGAGCGGTTCGCCGGCGGCCGCGCGCTCGACGAGCCACGGTTTCGCCTCCGCGACGAACTCCGTGACGGCGTCTTCCGTCATCTCCAGCCCGTCGACGCGGACCCGTTCCGTGAGCGCGGAGAGGTGCGGTGAGGTGTAGAGTCCGACCGAGAACCCGGCCTCGCGTAGGATCGACTCGGTCATCCGGGCCGTGCTTCCCTTCCCGTTCGAGCCCGCGACCTGCACGAACGACACCGCGTCCTCGGGGTTTCCGAGCCGATCGAGCAGCGCCGAGACGCGCTCCGTCCCCGGCTTGACCGAGAAGCGGCGGAGGTCGAAGAGGAACGCCGCCGCCTCGTGGTAGTGCATACACCGTGGGTCGACTCGGCGTCGCTTAGGCGTAACGGACCGGGGCGGTTGGAGACCGGTCCCGCGCCCGAAGAGCAATCCTTACGCGCGCGGGCGATTGACATCTCTCGCATGAACGAGACGGTGGCCGCGACGGAGGTCGCGGCGGGAACCCCGACCGACGCCGCGGACGGCGAGCGGGCGTCGACGAGCGCCGATCCGGTCGTCGTCGCCGAGGGTGTCCGGAAGTCGTACGGCGACGTCGTCGCGCTCGACGGCGTGGACCTCCGCGTCGAGGCGGGTGAGGTGTTCGGCCTCATCGGCCCCAACGGCGCGGGGAAGACGACGCTCGTCCGCGCGCTGACGGGGACGACGGCGGCGGCGGGCACGCTGGAGACGTTCGGCGTGCCGCCGCGCGAGGTGGACCCCCAGCGGATCGGGCTGCTCCCGCAGTCGTTCGACCCTCCGGAGCGGCTGACGGCGAGCGAGCTCGTCAACTACTACGGCGGGCTCTACGACGCCGCGCGCGAGTCCGACGCCGTGCTCCGTGACGTGGGCATGGCGGACGACGCGGACGCGTGGTACGAGACGCTCTCGGGCGGCCAGAAGCGTCGAACCTGCGTCGCGACCGCCATCGTCAACGACCCCGACCTCCTCTTTTTAGACGAGCCCACGACCGGGATCGACCCGGCCGGGCGGCGGTCGATCCACCGGCTGATAGAGCGGCTGGCCGACGACGGGACGACCGTCTTCCTCACGAGCCACGCGATGGACGAGATCGAGCGGCTCGCGGACCGCGTCGCGCTCCTCCGCGACGGGGAGGTGGTCGCCGTCGGACCGCCGGACGAGCTGATCGCGGCACACGGCGGCGAGCCGCGGCTGGACGTGACGATAGACGGAGACTCGGGTGACGCGGCTGCCGAGGCTGTCACCGCCGCGCTCGACGGATCGGTCGCCGCTTCGGTTCCGGGAGACGCGGCGGTGGAACCGACCGACGACGGTCTCCGAATCGTCGGGATCCGGCCCGAAGCGATCGGTGACGCGGTGGACGCCCTCGACGCGGCGGGGGTCGCCTTCGCGTCGCTCGCGTGGTCCGAACCCTCGCTCGAAGACGTGTACCTGCGGCTCACCGGCGAGGAGTACTCGCCGCGTGCGGAGGCGGTGACGCCGGACGGGAGCGAGGACGCTGGAGTCGACGGATCTGCCGCGGGGGTCGACGGATGAGCCGGATAGCGCGGATCGGCACCGAGGCGACCGCGGCGGCGCGGTCGTTCCTCCGACGACGGACGGCCGTGTTCTTCACGTTCTTTTTCCCCGTGATATTAGTGGTCATCTTCGGGGCGTTGGTTCGGACGCAGCCGACCGGCGGCGGCCTGTTCGCGGAACCCGCCGGGTACTACATCCCGGGGTATCTCGCCGTGGTCGTTCTCTTCACGCCGCTCTCGCGGGTCGGCTCCGAGATCGCTCGCCACCGCGACGGCGGCCGGTTCGAGAAGCTGGCGACGACGCCGCTCTCGCGGGGCGAGTGGCTGCTCGCGCACACGATCGTCAACATCGGGATCATCGGCGCGGCGAGCCTCCTGATCTTGGGACTCGTGCTCGCGGTCACCGACGCGACGCTCGCGGTCACGCCGGCGCTGGCTGCGCTCCCCGCGTTCGTCGCCGTCGCGGTCGCGCTGTTCTGCGGACTCGGTGCGATCCTCGGCGCGCTCTCGGACTCACAGGACGGCGTGATAGCCGCGAGCAACACCGTCGCGCTCCCCCTGCTTTTCCTCTCCGAGACGTTCGTCCCGCCCGCGCTGTTGCCGGACTGGTTCCTCCCCGCCGTCGCCGCCTCGCCGCTGACGTACTTCGCCCGCGGCACGCGGGCGATCACCTTCGACGGCGGCGCGTGGGCGGGAGATCTGGCGGTGCTCGCAGCGCTTGCGGTCGGGTTCCTCGCGGTCGGCGCGTACGCGGTCCCGCGGACCGACTGAGACTCGCCTCCGGTCGCCCGAAAGCCGGCCATTTATATCGTCTGCCGTCGTCTCGGAGAGACGAGAGACCCCGTGCTGACCACTGTCGAATTCACCTGCGCTGACTGCGGCCAGTCCATCGAGGTGAACACGGAGATGCGGGAGACGATCCTTGAGACCGGCTGTCCGGTGTGTACGTCGCCCGCCAGCGGGGACGACTTCGTCGCGGAGTAGCCGCCTCCCCCGATAGGCGCGTCTGCGTCGTCGAATCATTCCGACCCGGTCACCACGGCTCGTTTTCTGTCACCACGGCTCGTTTTCTGTCACCACGGCTCGTTTTTCACTCCGAGCGCGTACGCGCCGACGTTCGTCGCGACGTGGAGCACGGGCGTCATCACGACGACGGCCGCGATCACGGGGAGCGTGAACACGTTCGTCGCCCACGCGGGATCGACGAGGAAGACAAGCGCGAGCGCGCCGACGACGAAGTCGAGCTGGTCGAGACCGGGGAACGCCGCGCCGCGTTCGCGCCCGGACCGTCGCTTGAGAAAGGAGGCACCGATGTCGCCGCACATCGCGCCGAACGCCAGCGCGACCGCGGCGGGGAACTCGAAGCGCGGGAGAGCAACGCCGACCGCGGTGCTCGCGGGGTCGTTGACGGCGTTGAGTACGAGCGCGATAACGACGCCGACGACCGTGCCGACGGCAGTGCCGCGCCACGTTTTCCCGTCGCCGAGCAGCCGCGCCCCGCGCCACTCGCGGCCGCCGTCGATGGGATGACCGCCACCCGCGAGCACCGCGGCGTTGTTCGGGACGTACGCGGGGACCATCGCCCAGAAGGCCGTCGCGACGAGCGAACCGATCATATCCGTGCGTCACTCGGCGGGAGTATATATACCCCGGATCGACGCGCGGAACGGTTAGATCGCCACCGAGCGAACGTGCGAGTATGATCCCGCCCGTCGCCCGTCGCTCCGCCGCCGGCGAGACCGTCCCGGAGGCTCCCCGATCACGCGCGGGCGTGTAACGAAGAACGGCATGGGGGTCATCCTGAACCTGCTCGGCGAGCACTACGCCGACCGGCTCTCCCGGGAGTTCGGGACCGACTACGAGGTACTGATGCTGATGGGCGTGCGCGAGGGGGCTCAACGCGACCGCGCTGCGAGGGGATCGACGTGGCCCAGTACGTGCCGTACGGCGACGTGCCTCTCGTACTTCGCCCGCCGCGTCCGCGAGCGGCGTGCGAATCTGGCGTTCGCCGCGGAGGGTCCTCGGCCGGTGACGTTGCAGTTCGGTCCGCGCCCGATCCGGTCTGCAGTCGGCCGGCGACGCGACTCGTCGTAGAAGCCCTCTTAACCCTCGCCGCCGCATACCGATTCGATAGATGTCCACGTGGAAACGCGACTTCGCCAGCGGTCTCATCGTGCTGGCACCCCTGTTGGTGCTTCTCGTCGTCCTCCAGTGGATCTACCGCTACATCGCTTCGATCCCGCTCATCGACGACCTCCAGCCGGCGATCATCCCCGGGCCGCTCGAACCCGTCTCCCGGGTCATCATCGCGCTCGCCGTGTTCGCGACGGTCGTGCTCGCGGTCGGGTATTTCATGCGGACGACGCTCGGCCGACTCGCTGAGTCGGCGGTCGACGGCGCGATAAACCGCATCCCCGCGCTGCGGGTGGTGTACAACGCCTCGAAGCTCGCGATCGAGACGGCCGTCTCCGGCACGGACGAACTCCAGAGTCCGGTGTACCTGGAGACGTGGCCCGGCATTCGGATGACGGCGTTCCGAACCGGCAAGAAGACGCGAGACGGTAAGATCGTCTTGTTCATGCCGACCGCGCCGAACATCACGACGGGATTCGTCATCGAAGTCGAACCCGAGAAGATAGAAGAGACTGGCGAGACCGTAGAAGAGGGGATGACTCGCGTCCTCTCCGCCGGCTTCGCGGAGTCGGCCCACCAGGTTCCGGTCGAGGAGGCGGCGGCACCCGACGGAACCGTCGGTCGTCCGGGCGGCCTCGGCGACGTCTCCACCGCCGGAACTCCGGGAGACCGCAACCGCCCCGACGGACGTGATCAGGGGACATCCGGCGAGAGCGACGCGGTCGGCGGGAGCAGAGCGTCCGGAGAGGGCAGTGAGGGGGACGGAGCGAGGGGGACCGGCACGGGAGCAGAGTGAGACAGCAAGACAGTACGACAGCAAGACAGTACGACGGTGCCGCGAGCGGTGGGAATCGCCGCTGTCGTGGTCGACCGCCTACAGGTACGTGAACCAGTCGTCGTGGTCGTCGGTGCGCCGTTCGACCAGATCGAAGAAGGCGTCCTGTAGCTCCTCTGTGATCGGTCCACGGGTTCCCGAGCCGATCTCGGTGTCGTCGACGGAGCGGATCGGCGTCACCTCGGCCGCGGAGCCGGTGAAGAACAACTCGTCTGCTGTGTACAGCTGTCCGCGGGAGATGACGGCCTCGTCGTGGACCGCGTAGCCCAGCTCCTCGGCGAGCGTGATGATGGTGTCGCGGGTGATCCCCTCCAAGATCGACTGGGCGGGCCCGGTCGTGTAGATCTCGCCGTCGTTGATCATGAAGATGTTCTCGCCCGGCCCCTCGGCGACATTCCCCTCCTTGTTCAACACGACCGCCTCGACGTAGCCGTTCCGGCGGGCCTCCTCGCCCGCGAGCATGGAGTTAACGTAGAGGCCGGTGGTCTTCACGTTCGTGGGGACCTGCGAGGAGGCGTGTTTCCGCCACGAGGAGACCATCACGTCGACACCGTCGTTGAGCGCCTCCTCGCCGAGGTACGTCCCCCACGGCCACGCCGCGAGCACGACATCGGTCGGACAGTCGGCGGGCGAGACGCCGAGCGAGTCGTACCCGTAGTAGGCGATCGGTCGGATGTAGCCGGACTCTAACTCCTGTCGGTCGAGGAGTTCGAGCGTCGCCTCGGTGAGTTCCTCGCGGGAGTGATCGATGTCCAGATCGTACAGCTTCGCGGAGTCGAACAGGCGGTCGAGGTGCTCGTCCCACCGGAAGATCGCCGTCCCCTCTTCGGTGTCATAACAGCGGACACCCTCGAACACGCCCGTTCCGTAGTGCAGCGCGTGCGTAAGAACGTGCGTGGTCGCGTCCTCCCAGTCGAGGAACTCGCCGTTCTTCCAGATCGTGTCGACATCCATCTCGTCAAATCCCATGTACGAGCGGTCGTGACCTCCGGGCTTAAATCTATGAGAAACGGGCGCTCGGTTTCCGGGTCGACAGATTGGGCCGCCTGCGGCGCGTCCGCACCCCTCTCACGGGCCGGCGCAGGCTGCTCGACGGTCGTGATCACGAATCAGTTCCCGAGCGCGTCGACGAGGTCCGCGCCCTCGACGTAGGGAATCCCGCGCCGCTCGGCGTAGGCGGCGGCGTCAGCGGGCGACAGCGCTGCGCCTGTCTCGTCGTCGAGCATTTCACAGACCACGGCGGCCGGCGCGGCGTCGACTGCCTCGGCCATTGCGAGCCCGAGTTCGGTGTGGCCGGTCCGCCCGGCGAGCCCGTCGCGAGCCCCGCGGAGGACGTGGACGTGGCCCGGGGCGCGGAACTCGGCCGCGAAGTCGTCGGGGCCGTACTCAGCGGGGTCGTCGCCCGCCGCCGCCGCGGCGTTCGCGATCTCGATTATTGTCCGAGCGCGGTCCTCGTCCGTGATCCCCGTGAACGTCTCGCGGTGGTTGACCGGCAGCGAGAACGAGGACCGGTCGTCGTAGGCGGGATCGTCGTCGACGGCGGGGTGATCGAGGGCGTCGGCGAGGAACGGCAGACCGAACGCGTCGGCGACGGGATCGTCGACGGCGACGCAGATCAGCCCGCCGGCGTCGTTTCGCATGTGCGCCACCGCGGCCTCGTCGACCGCACCCGCGGGGTAGACGATGTCTGTCTCCCCTTCGCGGTCCGCGAAGTCGTGGACGCAGACCGGCTCGCCGACGCGGAAGGCGTCGAGCGCGCGGCCGACCGCCGAGCCGTCGGCGGCCGGACGACCAGTGCTCGGACCGTCGGCGTCGGCGTCGACGCGCATCAGGCCACCTCCGTCTCGACGGCAGTTGTCGCCGTGTCGTCCGCCCGCTCGGCCGCAGCCACGCGGATCTCGATTTCGGTCCCGTCGTCGAGCGCGAGGGCGTCGCGGAGGCGTTCCGGCGCGATAAGCTCCAGTTGGTCGTCGTCGTGGTGCGTGCGGTCGGGAACTATCGCGTGAACCTCCTCGTAGCGCTCGTCGCCCGCGACGAGCGTGACACCGTAACACGACGCCGCGCCGTAGGTCCGGTCGTCGTCCTCCCACGCGTCTATCGGCACCGCGTCGATCCCGGTCAGTTCGCCGCGGCGGCGGACGCTCTCCTCGCTCAGGTCGACGTTGAGCGTGCCGGGGAACGGCTCGTAGCCGAGCCGCGATCGGAACTGCTCGGCGTAGCCTGAGAGGGTGATGTAGTGTCGACCCTCCCCCATCCCGCTCGTGACCACGCCGCGGAGGACGAGGTCGACGTCGGTCTCGAAAAGCCGGCGGTAGTCGGCGTACTCCGCGCGCAGCGCCGCCTCGCCCGCCTCGGTGACTCTGACCCACTGGCCGTCGCCGACCACGTCGCGCTCGATGTACCCCGCGGATTCGAGGCTCTGAAGCCGCCGGGAGGCGGTCTGCGTCGAGGCGTCGAGGCGGTCGCCGAGCGCCGCACACGACACCTTCGTCTCAGTTAAGCCGCCGACGAGCCCGACGTGTTTCAGGGCCGCTATCGCGGCCGGGTCGAGGTCCGCCGCCGCCGTCGCTTCTGCCATATCCCGATCTGGGGCCCGCGAACGCAAAAGTGTAACGAATATGGGGAACATCTCAAAATCGTGACGATGTAGTCGACCGCGCCGCCGGAGCCACCCCGGAGACGGCGCGGGTGCGCGACGGTGCGGGATGACGCGGACACACCGCCGACGCTGGACACATAGTGTTCGGTACGGCAGCCACCTAATCCCGTCGGTCTCGGCGACGTGGCGCTGGCGACTGCGAACGACTCGCGTGCCGGTCGAAGAAAGGTAAGGTACAAATACGAACGGCGATTGTTCGACGATGAGGGCTCGTAGATCAGCGGCAGATCGCTTCCTTCGCAAGGAAGAGGCCCGGGGTTCAAATCCCCGCGAGTCCACTCACTTCGTTCGTTCCCTCGCGTGGTCCCGTTCGCTGACGCTCACGGGACCCCCGCGAGTCAATCTGATGATACTCGACTCCGCAGGACCACACAGTCGAGTATCGCGTTCTCTCACGGACGTTTAGCTTCGACATGTATATGGCTACTACCGTCGGCGCTGAGAGAATTCACCGAGAATCCCGGCGCACCCCGACGCCGTCGGGATCGATCCGTAGTAAAACGGGGGTGATTCGGTGATCCAAGCTCACGGACGACCGCGAGCGGCAACTCGAAAGAGCGACCGAGATCGTGGCGAACGGTCCCGACGACGACCCACTGATGAGTTCGTGATCGACGCTGCGCTCGCGCACCTGATTCAGTCAGCGGAACACATCCGCACCGCCCACGACAGGCGGTCGGAGCGCGTCGAACGAGTCTGTGATCTGCCGACACATCGCCTGTGTGGTAGACCCGACGGGTGTCTTTTCGTCGCAGGACGAACGGCGGGTGAACACGGGTCAAACGATTCTTGTGGGTGCAACTGAACCGGAGACGCGTGACCGAGACGCTTGCGGTGCTCGGGATGACGTTGCTCGTCGTCCTCGCCGGCTGTGGCGGGTTCGCAGGACCCGGCGATCAGCCGTCGCCGTCGACCGATGTGGCCGAGCCGACGGATTCCGGCGGACCGGAGACAGGCACCGCGTGGATCGTGACCGTCACGCGGGTGATTGACGGCGACACGATCGAGGTCGTCTTTCCGAACGGCGAGACGGACACCGTCCGGCTGCTGGGCGTCGACACCCCAGAGACGTCTCACGGATCCGTCACTCCGGATGAGTTCGAGGGGATTCCGGACACGGCCGCCGGACGCGATCACCTCTATACGTGGGGACAAAACGCGGCTCAGTACGCGACTGAGACGCTCGCGGGCGAGACGGTCCGGATCGAGACGGACGAGCGCGCCGACCGCCGCGGCGGGTTCGGCCGGCTACTCGCGTACGTGTACCTCGACGGCGAGAACGTCAACGAGCGGCTTCTCGCGAACGGCTACGCGCGGCTGTATGACAGCCAGTTCACCATGCGCGACACGTTCCGTGACGCGGAACGGGACGCACGCGACGGAGCCGTCGGACTGTGGGGATTCGAGGCGTCGAGCGGTTCCGCGCCGGCATCTATAGCCGGTCTTAGCGGTGTCGCCTTCGTGTCACCTTCGCGTCACCTTCGCGTCACCTCTGCGTCACTTCCGCGTCACCTCCACGTTGATCCCCACGGCTCGCCCACCTCACTGGGGGGTTTGGGGTTGTGCTACCTCCGAGGCAATCGCGCGGTTTTCGCGTGGCCCGACTCATCTGATGTGTGAGCAGATCGGCTCGGGACGGGTCCCCTCGCCCTGGCTGGGGGACTCGACGCGCCGACGAACACTGCGCGAGACAGACCCATTATATACTCTCAGTGAATTGGTGCCGCTATGGGCGTCTCAGAGATACTCGAGGGACAGAACCTTACGCATCGCCAGATGGGCGCGATAATGATCGGGTGGCTGGCACTCGTAAGCGTGGTCTCCGTCGGCCTGCTGGTGTACACGTACATCAACTACGTGTAGCTCGGCCGTCCCACGGTGGCCTCGTCCGCCTCGCGGCAACCCCGACGGGAACCCCGGCACCTATCAGCGCCGACGGTAAACGTCGATTCGATGGACACAGCCGAGCGCCGGATCGTCGGCTTCACCGCGGGTGCACACGCGCTGGTTCACACCTACGAACTCTCGATACCAATCTTGCTTACGGTGTGGATAGCGGAGTTCTCCACCACGGCGGCGGCGCTCGGCGGAGTCGTCACGGTCGGCTACGGACTGTTCGGGATCGGGGCGCTCCCCGGCGGGATCCTCGTCGACCGGATCGGCTCGAAGCCGCTCATCCTCGCGTGTCTGAGCGGGATGGCGGGATCGTTTCTCCTCGTGAGCCTCGCTCCGACCCTCGCGGTCCTCACGCTCGCGATCGCCTTGTGGGGCGTCACCGCGAGCGTCTACCACCCGGCGGGACTCGCGCTGATATCGACGTCGGTCGACCAGCGCGGCACCGCGCTCGGGTATCACGGTATCGGCGGGAACCTCGGGATCGCCCTCGGTCCGCTCGCGACCGCGCTCCTCCTCTTGGCCTTCGACTGGGAGGTCGTCGCCGCACTGCTCGCCGTCCCGGCGCTCCTCGTCGCGGGCTACGGCGCGACCCTCGACGTCGGCGGGGAGTCGGCGGCGAGCGGTCGCGGCGACGACGCGCACGCCGACACGACGGCGATGACGCTCGGCAGCGTCGTCGGCGACACGCGGGCGCTCATGGCCGGTGGGTTCGTGCTCGTGCTGGCGTTCGCCGTGTCGAGCGGCCTCTACTATCGGACGTTCCTCACCTTCCTCCCGGATCTGCTCGGAGACGTGCTCTCGGGGCTCGTCGACGTACAGCTTATCGACCCCGAGAGCCCCTACGCCGAGGAGTTCGACCTCGCGCGGTACCTGTACGTCGCCGTCCTCACCGTCGGGGTGTTCGGCCAGTACCTCGGCGGGCGCATCGCCGACCGGGTCCGCCCCGAACGCGGGCTGATCGGTCTCATGTCCGTGCTGGCCGTGCTCGCGCTGCTTTTCGCTCCCGCGAGTGAGACCACTGCGATGTTCCTCGCGGTCTCGCTGCTCCTCGGCGTCGCGCTGTTCACCGTCCAACCGCTCTCGCAGGCGACCGTCGCCGCCTACTCGCCGCCCGACGCCCGCGGGCTCTCCTTCGGCTTCACCTACCTCGCCATCTTCGGGGTCGGGTCGCTCGGCGCGGCGCTCGCCGGGACGGTCCTGACCAGAGCCGGCTCGGACGAGTTGTTCGTCGTGCTGGCCGGGATCGCGACTGTCGGCGCGCTCTGTGCGACCGCGATCGTGCGGTTCGCGACACGACGGGACTGATCCCGACACTGGACTGCGCCTCCGGAACTGGACTGCGCCTCCGGAACTGGACTGCGCCTCCGGAACTGACAGCCCGGCCGCGTCGACGAGTCTGTGATCGCGGACGAACCGACGGCTCGGGCGTGCGAACGCAACCCTCTTTTGACGCTTCGCCGTCGCGAGCGTATGGGACGAGAGACCGAGACGCACGATCGGAGCGGGTCGAACGGGACAGCGACACCGGACGCGGGGACACCAGTGACGGACGGCGGCACGGAGCGCCGGCTCGTCGCCGGATGGGAGGGCCGGTACTACGAGGATTTCACGGTCGGCGACGTCTACAAACACCCCTACGGGCGGACCGTGACCGAGACGGACAACGTCTGGTTCACGAACCTGTCGATGAACCTCAATCCGATGCACTTCAACGAGGCGTACGCCGCGGAGACGGAGTTCGGCGAGCGCCTCGTCGACGGCACCTTCGTCATCGCGCTCGCGGTCGGCATGAGCGTCATCGACGTGAGTGCGAACGCGACGGCGAACCTCGGTTACGACGACATCCGCCACCATGAGCCCGTCTTCCACGGCGACACAATCTTCGCGGAGTCGGAGGTGCTCGAAAAGCGGGAGTCGTCCTCGCGCGACCACGTCGGCATCGTCACCACCGGGCTGCGCGCGTACAACCAGGACGGCGACCTCGTGCTCTCCGTAGAGCGCACGGTGATGGTTCTGAAACGGTCGCACGCGGAGCCGAGCGCGGCGCAGCCGACCGGATGGCCGGAGGGCATCGGCACGCAGCCGGAGGACCTGAGCTGAACGGGTCGGGCCGTAGCGCGAGCCGACTCAGGCCGTGTGTTTCGCCTCTTCGGGGTCCTCGACGACCTCAACGCCGCGGTTGTTCACCGCATGCGGGTCGAGCCCCTCCTCTTGGAGGAACTGCTTGTAGAGCCGCTCTGCGGTCTCGCCGTCTTTCTGTTTGTCGCTGGCGTGGTCACAGAGTTCGAGGAGGTTCTCCGGCACGTCGTTCTCGTGGACGATCCAGTGGTTGATCGTGTCCGACAGGCGACGGATGGGCGAGGTGAAGTGGCCGTAGATGTCGAAGTTGAGCGCGTGGTGGCCGCCGAACGGGTCGTTCATGTACTTCGCGCGGGGCATCACCTTCAGCACCGCTCGCTGGATCTTGTTGAGTTGGCGGCCGGGAGAGGTTTCCAACGCGGCGTTGACCGCCTTCCGCGGGTCGTCGCCCCACGCGTCGCCGGGGATCGAGACGCCGTCGAGTTCTTGGATCTCTTTTAGCGCCTCGTTCCACTGGTCGGGCGTCGGCTGCGGGTGGACGCGGTACATCGCCTCGACGCCGCGGTCCCACATCAGGGTGTGTGTCACCGCCTTGTTCGCCTTCAGCATCGACTCTTCGATGATGGTGTGCGCGCGGTCGCGGCTCGGGTTCAACACGAGCGAGCCGTCAGCCTTGCGCTGTTCGTGCATCTGGTCCGCCAGTTCGTACGCGAGTGCGTTCTCCTCGCCGAGCGGGAGCGAGGGGTCTTCGAGCCGCTCCTCGCACTCGTTGTAGGTGAGTCGCTCGTCGGAGTTGATCACCGACTTGTAGATCTCGATGTCCTCGAACGACAGCGTCTCCTCGTCGATCTCCATCTCCACCGTGTGCGCGAGCCGGTCCTCGTTCGGGACGAGAGAACACACGGTCTCCGCGAGCACGGGCGGAAGCATGTGGATCGTGTAATCGGGGAGGTACACCGTGTTCGCGCGCTCGACCGCCTCCTCCCACATCGCGGTGTCGGGCGTGACGTAGTGGGTGACGTCGGCGATGTGGACCCACAGCCGGTAGGCGTCGTCCTCCCGCTCGATGGAGATGGCGTCGTCGAAGTCCTGGGCGTCGACCGGGTCCGTCGTCCACGTTGTGAGGTCACGGAGGTCCTCCCGTTCGTCGATCTCAGCTTCGATCTCCTCGTACACGTCTTCGGTCCGAGCCTCCGCCTCGCGGAGCACCTCGTTCGGGAACGCGTCACGGATCTCGAACTCCTCGAACAGCTCCTCGCGTTTCTCGGCGAGTTGATCGGCGAGCGCCGGCGTGATCGTCACGGGGCCTTGGTCCTCGGCGGACCCGGGTTTCGGCTCGTCTGCAGTCATACGGCGACTAACGCGCGTGCGTTAGAAAGGCCTGTCGGGGGACCGACGACGGCGTCGTCGATCACGGTCACCAGCTCCGGCCTAGCGGTCTCGGTCGGTACGCTCTGAGGTATCGTCCGATGAGTCGGCGTCGCCGTACGCGTCCGGCTCGCCGAGCGTGTCGGTCGTCGAGCCGCCCGCGTCCGGCGCGTCCGCCTCGACGGCGTCGGCGTACCGGCCGAGGAACTCCTCGCGCGAGAGGCCGTCGGACTCGATGGAGAGGATCAGCGATTCGAGCCCGTCGCGCGGCTGGTGACAGATGTCGTCGTCGCAGTCGGTACAGAGGTACTCGAACTCCTTGTCGCGCCGGCTCCAGCGGTCGCCCTCCTTGTCGTACTCGCGCGCGTCCTCGCGTAGCACCGAGTCCCCACACGCGATGCAGATCACCGTCCGCCGGTCCCGGTTTCTCCGGGCTCGCCACATACGGATAGCCTCGGTCCCGCCGTACTTAGCATTTGGTGCGCGGCTGACGTCCGTCCGACGGTCCGGCGGGCGACCCCGCGGCCGGCTTGCGCTCAGGCTACTCCAAGACGTGTTCGGTATCGTACGACCCGAGCACGCGAACCCACCCGTTGTCGGCGATCGCCTCGACGTCGTCGACGGCCTGACGCATGTGTTCCTCGTAGAGCCCGGCGTCGACGTCGAAGTGGAACAGGTAGTCGCCGAGGCGCTCGCCGCTCGGCCGCGACTCGATCCGCGAGAGGTTGAGGTTGCGGTCGGCGAACGCCTCCAAGAGTTCTAAGAGGAGCCCGGGGTAGTTCGCGTTCGGGTAGACGATCAGGGTGGTCTTGCCGCCGGCGTCGGACCGGGCGGACGCAGGCGCGACCACGAGGAACCGCGTCGCGTTCGAGGTGCGGTCCTGGATGTCCTCGGCGAGGATCTCGAGGTCGTCGCCGGCGTTGTCGGGGTGACCGATCCCGGCGACGCGGGCGTCCTCACGCGCTCGCTCGACGCCGCGGGCGGTCGAGGCGACCGCTTCGAGGCCGGCGTCCGGGTGTTCCGCTTCCAGCCAGTTGCGGCACTGCGCGAGCGCCTGCGAGTGGCTGGCGACGACATCGAACTCCGGTCCCTGCGCGAGAAGGGCGTGGCGGATCGGCGTGACGACCTCGCGGGTGACCGCGACGTCGTGGTCGGCTAAGGCGTCGAGGCTCTCGGTGACGGACCCTTCGATGCTGTTCTCGATCGGGACGACACCGCGTTCGAACTCGCCGGACGCGACCGCGTCGACGATGGCGGTGACGGATTCGCGGAACGACACCTCGGTGGCGACGGCTCGCGCCGCGCGGTGTGAGTACGTCCCGGCGGGACCGAGCGTGACGGCGTTCATCGACCGCACCAAGACGGTCACCGCTGAAAAGCGTGCGGGTGCGCGAAAACGACAGGCCGTGAGTGTCGCGTCAGGCGACGAACCTCCGCATCAGGCGACGAACTTCCGCATCAGGCGACGAACTCCGCGTCGTCGAGAAGCTCTCGTTTCGCGCGTTTGATCTCCGGTCCTTCCGGAACCAGTCCCGGCACCGTGGTGTCGTCGTCGTCGAAGCGGTTCGGGTCGGGGACAAGCGGGCCGAGGTACTCGGAGAACACCGATCCCCGTCGACCGGTGACGTACATGAATCCGCCGTGTTTTCGCTCCTCGAAGGGCGTCGTGTCCGGGTCCGGGACGGTGTCGCGGACGTGATGAATCCGATCGCGGATGTACTCGGCCGCCTGCCGTTGCGAGTACTGGCACTCCGCGAAGTACCGCTCGTGGTGGTCCGTAGTGAGGTTCGTGTCGGCGTGCCGGGGCGACTCGTAGTGCACGACGTCGCCGCCGACTTCCCCGACGGCGAAGCTAAGCGTCACGGTGAAACAGTCCGGATACCGGAGAATTCCCAAGAGAAACATCTCGTCGTCGAGCGTCAGCCGCTCTTGTAGCCGATAGTAACACTCCAGGTAGTACACCGCGAGGGCACCGACCCAGTCGTCGCGCTCGCCGCGGAGGTACGCGTCCGCGACCTCGCGGTAGTCCTCGCCGGTGAGCTGTCGAAGGCGGTGCTCGAACGCGCGGTGCATCTCGTCGAGTTCGACGCCATAGGCCTCGGTGAGCGGGAGGTCCGGGTCGGCGAGCAGTTCGCTCCGGCGAACGCTGGCGTCTGCAAAACTCATGATGTGGTCGCGAAGCGTTCGTTCGGCGTCGACGTTTGGGAGTGGGATCCGGACCGCCCGGTCGTAGAGGATAGTTGCGCCATCTTCCCAACGACGCCGACGTGTGTCCATCAGTACCCGTTATATGATACACATTAATAAATTGAGTAGTCGTGCGTCGTGCCATGATGTGTCGCGATCGCGGGCCGCGTTCGGGTCCGCGCTTGCCCGCCGACGGGTCGATCAGACGTCCGGGGTCGAGTCGGCCGCCTCGCCCGTCGTCGGGAGTTCGATTCACCCCTCGCTCGGGACGGCCGCCAGGGCGCTCTCGACGATCCGCACCGCCGTCGGGCCGTCGCGACGCTCCACGGCGACAACGAGTGAGTCACCGACGACGGCGGCGGCAGCGGGCCGAACGTCCGCGGCGGCGAGGCGGCGGAGAGCCGTCGCGAGCGCCGCCGCGTCGACATCGCCCGTCGCGAGGATCGCGGTCTGCGAGCCGCCGTCCGCGAGAGCAACGTCGCCGAGGCGGAGGAGTGCGTCCGTCGGCCGCTCCTCGCCGTCGTAATCGTGGACTACCGTCACTCCGCTCTGCATCGAGACGGTGACGTCGCGCGCCGCGGTCTCGTAGGCGGGAAGCTCCGTTCGGAACCGGCGGATCGCGGTTGCGACGGCGTCGGCGTCGCCGTCGAGGTCGGCGTCGGCCGCGAGCCACGCGGCGGCGGCGCTGTGGTTCACCACGCCGGCACGGAGCGCGTCGCGGAGGAACGGCCGTTCTCGAACCGCCTCGCGCGCGTCTGCTGCGAGCGACATGGTGGTCGCTCCGCGCCGACGGACATGGCCGTTTCGGTCACGGAGGGGGGTGGCGGACCCGCCGAATGCGCGGCGAAGCGGATTCCCGCGCCTTCGCACGCTCCGAAGTCCCTAAGAGCGGCGCGCCCCCAGCACGGGTATGCAGTCGCTCGTCATCGTCGCACACGGCTCGCACTTGAATCCGGAGTCGAGCGCGCCGACGTACGACCACGCGGACACGATCCGCGCGACCGGCGCGTTCGACGAGGTGAAGACCGGGTTCTGGAAGGAGGAGCCGCACTTCCGGGAGGTGCTCCGGACCGTCGAGGGCGACGAGGTGTACGTCGTCCCGCTTTTCGTCTCCGAGGGGTACTTCACGGAGCAGGTGATCCCTCGCGAGCTTCGGCTCGACGGGTGGGACGTCTCGGCGTGGGGCTCCGACGGCCTCTCCGCCGATCAGGCCACGCTCGTCGCCGAGGACATCGACCGCGCGGTCCACTACTGCGGTCCGGTGGGGACACACCGCGCGATGACGGACGTGATCGTCCGGCGCGCGGAGTCGGTCACCGACGACCCCGACGTGAGCGACGGATTCGGACTGGCGGTGGTCGGCCACGGCACCGAGCGAAACGAGAACTCGGCGAAGGCGATCGAGTACCACGCCGACCGAATCCGCGAGCGCGACCGCTTCGACGAGGTGAAGGCGCTGTACATGGACGAGGACCCTGAGGTCGACGACCTCCCTGACTTCTTCGAGAGCGACGACGTCGTCTTGGTCCCGCTTTTCATCGCCGACGGCTACCACACCCAAGAGGACATCCCCGAGGACGTCGGACTCTGTGAGGACCACACGGAGGGGTACGACGTGCCGACCGCGGTCGAGGACACGCGGATCTGGTACGCTGGCGCGGTGGGCACGGAGCCGCTCATGGCCGACGTGATACTGGAGCGCGCCGCCGACGCCGGGGCCGACCTCGGCACCGCGCTCGACGACGTGCGCGAGACGACCCGCGTCGCCACGGGTGACTGACCGTGGCGGACCACTCTCCCGACGCGGCCCGCGAGACGGACGACCCGGCGGCGGCCGAGGCGTCACTGGTCGGCTCTGAGACCGCCGTCCCCGATATCGACCTCCCGAGCGACGCCTTCGACGCCGTCCTCGACGCGCTCGAAGAGCGCACCGACTCCGACGAGGGAGCGCCCGAACCGGTCCGGTTCGAGGGATTCGCCGTCGCGGTCTCGGGCGTCGTCGCCCCCGGCGACGCCGACGCCCGCTACGTCGTCGACCCCGCGGGCGACGACGCCCGAACGGGCCTCTCCGAGCGCGAGCTTCACGCGGCGCTCGCCGAGCGCGCCCCCGCGGTCACGGACTGGTACGTCTTCGAGCACGTCGTCGGCGAGTTCGGTCCCCGGCGCGCGTTTCTCCGCTGGATCGAGGACGCCGACGGCGCGACCGTCGCGGCTCGGTACGCCGCGCTCGCGGAGGGAGTCGAGCGCGCGTGGGGGGAACTGGTGATCACGGCTCGGGTCACCGATCGCGGCGAGCGCCGGTACGACGTGCGGCACGCCGACGACGTCGGCGTTCCGGTCGAGGAGCTGGACGCCCACGACGACCCGCTCGACGCCCGCGAGATCGTGAAACTGGACGAGAGGGGACGCTACCGCCCGCTCAAGACCGCTCCCACGCTGCGGGGCGGGTGGGTGTTCGCCGATCTGGGGCCGAGAGACGCCTACGAGGTCGTCGAGACGGTCTATCCCGCGACGGTCGCCAACTGGCATCGCGAGCGCGAGGGCGACCTCGACGTGACTCACTGGCGCGAGACGATGGAGCGGCAGTCGGGCATCTACGGCGTGGTCAAGACGTGGGACCGCGGCGAGGGCCACGAGCACGTCAACTGGGTCGCGGAGGCGTGCTGTGACGACTCGCAGTGTCTCAAGCGGCGCGAGTGGGAGTACGACGACGACGCCGACCTCGACGTGGACGGCGGCGACGGCGTCTTCCCCTGCCGCGAGCCCTGCTCGGTCGTCGTGAGCGCCGCGCGCAAGTGGACCAGACTGGAGAGCGAGCAGCCCCGGACCTACGAGTTCGATCTGACGCCGAGCGAGAAAGAGCAGGTCGAAGCGATCATCGACGCGGTCGCCGACGGCCGGATAGACGAGATCCGCGAGGCCGACACGAAGGAGGGCGCGAACCGGTACCGGGCGCGGTTCCTCCGCGCCAAGCGGTTCGACGACGAGGGGAACCTCGGCGGCGTGCCGACCGACGAGGACGCAGAGGAGTAGAATCCTCGCACGCGCGATCTTACGCTGTGTCACGAAACCTTTAGACGCAGGACCGGCGTATCTCGGCGCAATGAGTCGCGGCCCCGAACTGATAATCACGGAGAAAGACAACGCCGCCCGGCGCATCGCCGACATTCTGAGCGGCGAGTCCGCGACGACGGAGCGGCAGAACGACGTGAACGTCTATAAGTGGGGCGGCAAGCGCTGTATCGGCCTCTCCGGGCACGTCGTCGGCGTCGACTTCCCGCCGGAGTACAACGACTGGCGCGACGTGGAGCCGGTCGAGCTGATCGACGCCCCGACGACGAAGCAACCCACCCAAGAGGGGATCGTCGCGGCTCTCCGCACGCTCGCGCGCAACGCCTCTCGGGTGACGATCGCGACCGACTACGACCGCGAGGGCGAACTCATCGGCAAGGAGGCGTACGAGCTGGTCCGCGAGGTCAACGAGGACGCGCCGATCGACCGCGTCCGGTTCTCGTCGATCACGGAAAACGAGGTGCGGGAGGCGTTCGCGAACCCCGACGACCTGGACTTCGATCTCGCCGCCGCCGGGGAGGCCCGACAGGTGATCGACCTCACGTGGGGCGCGGCGCTCACCCGATTCCTCTCGCTTTCCGCCCGCCAGCTCGGCGACGACTTCATCTCCGTCGGCCGGGTGCAGGGACCGACGCTCAAGCTGATCGTCGACCGCGAACGCGAGATACAGGCGTTCGACCCCGAGTCCTACTGGGAGCTGTACGGGAACCTGACCAAGTCCGGCGGCGACCCCTTCGAGGCGCGCTACTTCTACCTGAACGACGAGGGCAACGAGGCCGAGCGGGTCTGGGACGGGGACGCGGCCGAGATCCTGACGGAGGCGCTTGACGCGGCCCAGGCGGCCGTCGTCGACGACGTGACCCGCCGGACCCAGACTGACGATCCGCCGACACCGTTCAACACCACGGCGTTCATCCGCGCTGCGGGCTCGCTCGGCTACTCCGCCCAGCGCGCGATGTCGCTCGCGGAGGACCTGTACACCGACGGCTACCTCACGTACCCGCGGACGGACAACACGGTGTACCCCGAGGACTTGGAGCCCCGAGAACTCCTCGACGACCTCGCTGCCGCCTCGACGTTCGGCGAGGATGCGGCGAGCCTGCTGGAACTAGATGAGATAGAACCAACTGAGGGCGACGAGGAGACGACGGACCACCCCCCTATCCACCCCACCGGCGAGATCCCTTCAGCGTCGGACCTCTCAGAGGACGAGTGGGAGGTGTACGAGCTCGTCGTGCGGCGGTTCCTCGCGACCTGCGCCGAGCCCGCGACGTGGGAGCGGCTGCGCGTCGTCGCGCTTGCGAACGGGGAGGCGACGCCGATCGCCGAGCGCGCGGACGGGATCGCCGCGCTCCGGAATCCCGCGGACGCAGACGGGCCGGCCGACCTCGTCGCCGACGGTGGCCTCCGGCTGAAGGCGAACGGGAAGCGCCTGCTCTCTGCCGGCTACCACGAGGTCTACCCGTACCGCTCCAGCGACGAGCGGATCGTCCCCGACGTGGCGGTCGGCGAGACGCTCGCGCTCGACGAGCGGCACACCGAGGCCAAAGAGACCCAGCCGCCGCGCCGCTACGGCCAGTCGCGGCTCATCGAGGAGATGGAAAAGCGCGGCGTCGGCACCAAGGCGACCCGGCACCGCACCTTAGAGAAGCTCTACGACCGCAACTACATCGAGAGCGACCCGCCGCGCCCGACCCGGCTCGCGGAGGCGGTCGTCGAGGCCGCTGAGGAGTTCGCCGAACACGTCGTGAGCGAGGAGATGACCGCCCAACTGGAACAGGACATGCAGGCGATCGCGGCCGGCGAGAAGGAGTACGAGGAAGTGACTGCGGAGTCGCGAGAGCTGCTCGAACGCGTGTTCGACGATCTCACCGAGTCGCGGGAGGCGGTCGGCGAGCACCTCCAGAAGTCGCTGAAGGCTGACAAGACGCTCGGCCCCTGCCCCGAGTGTGGCTCGGACCTGCTCGTTCGGAAGTCCAGGCAGGGGTCGTACTTCGTGGGCTGTGACGGCTATCCCGACTGCGAGTACACCCTGCCGCTCCCCTCGACGGGCAAACCGCTCATCCTCGACGAGACCTGCGAGGAGCACGACCTCAGGCACGTGAAGATGCTCGCCGGGCGGAAGACGTTCGTCCACGGCTGTCCGCAGTGCAAGGCCGACGAGGCGGACGAACAGGAGGACGAGGTGATTGGCACGTGTCCCGACTGCGGCGACGAGCACGGGGGGAAGCTGGCGATCAAGCGGCTTCGCTCCGGCTCCCGGCTTGTGGGCTGTACGCGTTACCCCGACTGTGACTACTCGCTGCCGCTTCCCCGCCGCGGCGAGATCGAAGTCACGGACGAGACCTGCGAGGAACACGACCTCCCGCACCTCCGCGTCCACTCGGGCGACGAGCCGTGGGAGCTGGGCTGTCCGATCTGCAACTACCGGGAGTTCACGGCCCGACAGGAGGGGTCCGAGCTACAGGCCGTCGAGGGGATAGGCGAGAAGACGGCCGCGAAGCTGCAGGCGGCTGGGGTCGCCGGCGTCGACGACCTCAAGTCGGTTGATCCGGACGAACTCGCGGCCGACGTCGACGGCGTCGGCCCCGACACGGTCCGCGACTGGCAGGCGAACGCCGACTGACGCGGCGATCGAACGGCTCCGTCGGCGATTCCGTCGATCCCACCCCCAAACCAATAAGTCGCGACCGCGTCGACAGAGGTAGCGATGGAACGCCGCGAGGGCGACGGCGGGTCGAGCGGAGATCTCCCGTCCGGAGACGATCCCGTGTCGCCCGCCCTCCGGTCGGTGCTGTCCGCGATGCCGACGCCGGCGCTCGCGTGCGATCCGGAGACGCACGCGATCCGGGCGGCGAACTCACCCGCCGTCTCCCTCCTCGATCGGGAGCCCGCGGCGCTGCGGGTGCTCGATCTGTCCACCCTCACTGCCGCCGGGACCACAGTCGACGGCGATTCGGTCGACACGGCGATCGACCGCGCCCGAACCGCCGACGGTGACGCCGGCACGGTCGCGGTGGAGACGGAACCGGTCGACGGAGATGAGAGTCGACAACGGCTCGAACTCACGCCGCGGCTGTCGACGGTCGACGGAGACGAGTGGCTGATCGTCGGGGTCACCGACGTCACGGACCGCCTTCGAGCCGAGAGCCAACTGCGGTCGCAGCTGCGCGTCACGGAGGCGATCGCGTCGACGCTTCCGGGCGCGTTGTTCGAGTGCACCGCGAACGGCACCCTCCACCGGTGGAACGACCGGTTCGCCGCGGACACCGGCTACGAGGGACGCGAGCTGTCGTCGACCGAACTCACCTCGCTGTTCGTTGACTCTGGTCCCGACCGCGGAGGCGGCGCGGGCGGAGCGAGCGTCACCGAGATGCTCCGCCGGGTGTACCGCGACGGCGAGCGCGTCGACCGGGAGGTGACGCTTCTCACCCGCTCCGGCGAGCGCGTCGCCTACCGGCTCACGCTCGGACCGATCACCGACGGCGACGAGGTGGTCGGCGCGGTCGGGATCGGCGAGGACGTGACTGCGACCTCGCTCCGAGAGGAGCGACTCGCCGTGTTGACGCGGGTGTTACGACACAACTTCCGCAACGACCTCAACGTGGTGACGGGGTTCACCGAACGGGCGATCGAGGCCACCGACGATCCGCAACGCGCCGCGGAGCTCGACCGCGTCGTCGACACCGCGGAGCGGCTGCTACGGCTCGGCGAGACGGCACGGAAGGTCGAGCGACTGCTCGCCGACCGGCCGGACCCGCAGCCGCTCGACCTCCGTGAGACAGTCGCCGAGGCGGTCGCGTCGCTGCCGAGAGACCTCCGCGAGCGCGCCGCGATCGACGTCGACGTGCCCGAGGGAGTCACCGTCACCGCGATCGGCTACCTGGCCGAGGCGCTCGCGGAGCTCGTCGACAACGCGATCCGACACAACGACACTGCGAATCCGCGCGTCGAGATCTCGGCCGTGGAGCTGCCGAGCGAGTCGTGGACGTCGCTGGTCGTCGACGACGACGGCCCCGGTATTCCTCCAACCGAACAGGCGGTGCTCACCGGCGAGGAGACGCCGCTCGATCACGCGAGCGGCCTCGGGCTCTGGTACGTCAACTGGATCGTCGGGGCGAGCGGCGGAGCCTTAGACATCACCGAGAGCAGGGACGGTGGGAGCCGGATCGAGATCGAACTCAAGACGGCCGAGACCGGCTGAGCGGTGCGACCCGGACCGGCTGAGCGGTGCGATGCGACCGGGGTCGCTCGCTGTCGCGATCGCGCCGCCGCGCTCACTCGACGAGCTGAACCTCGTCGCCGACCGCGACCTCGTCGGCCGCGCCGGCCGGCAGCTCGACGACCGTGTCGGCGCGTCCCCGGCCGAGTCCGACGAACGGGGCGAGCCGTTTCCGTTTTGTCACCGCGCCGTCGACGAGCCACAGCGCGTCGATAGCGAAGGGGACAAAGAGCATGTGGAGCCACTGGGTGTCCGCGTCCCCGAACGGGAACACGAGCGCGTAGCCGTCGGAGACGGAGCGCCGAAACATCAGGCCGCGAGCCTGTTCGAGCGTCGATCGGGCGACGTCGACGTCGCCGGCGAGGACGGTCTCGATCTCGCCCTCGCTCTCGGCTCCGGCCGCCGTCTGCTCGTCGGACGTGTCACGGCGGTGGACGAGGCGCACGCTCACCACGTTGATGCGGTCGAATAAATAGCCTCGTGGTCGACTGCGGGCGTCACAGTCCGGCGGGATCGGTGCGGCGTCCGTTCTCGCCGTCAGCTCGCGTCGCCGTACGTCTCGTCGAGGTACTCGACGATGTCGTCGCTCTCCGCCATCCCTTCGATGCCGTTGGCCTCGTCGACGAGCACGGGGACGCCGGTCTGGCCGCTTATCTCCTCGACTTCGGTTCGCTCGCCGTGCGAGCGCGGGACCGTGACGGAGTCGTACTCCACGCCGAGGTCGGCGAGTTTGGTCTTCACTTTCGCACAGTACGGGCACCCATCCAGTTCGTACAGCGTCAGGTCAGCCATCGCCGTCACGTACGGGACAGACGCGTAAAGAAGTACTGCGGTCGGTGCGCGTCGCGCGCACGGGCGGTGCATCAGAGAAGGCGGTTGAGCCGAGAGGGTAGTGCGCGCGATCTGTCGGCGCGTGCCGAGTTAGCTCGCCAACGCGCCGAATCGGATCGCGAAGTACCCGATGCACGCGAGCGCCATCAGCCAGTGTCCGAGACGGGTCTCCTCGCTGCGGCCGGCGGCCACCGCGACCACGGGAAAGCTCAGCAGGCCGGCGGCGATCCCGTACGCGATACTCGACGTCAGCGGCATGATGATGATCGTCAGTCCTGCGGGGATAGCGTGCACGAGGTCGTTCCAGTCGATCTCCGTGACGTTCTGAAGCATCATAACCGCGACGACGACGAGTGCGACGTACGGCGCGAACGACGGAATCGCAGACAGAAGCGGTACGAACGGCAGCGAGAGAAGGAACAGGGCTGCGACGACGAGCGCGGTCAGTCCCGTCCGACCGCCCTCGCCGATTCCGGCGGACGATTCGATGTACGTCGTCACCGTCGACGTCCCCAGCAGTCCGCCCACCGTGGTACCGACCGCGTCGGCCATCAGCGGTTTGTCGATGTCCGGCAGGTCACCGGATTCGTCTGTCATTCCGGCCGCCTGTCCGAGGCCGGTGAGCGTCCCGGCGGTGTCGAAGAAGTCGACGAAGAAGAACGTGAACACGACGAGCGCGAATGTGAGCGCCTCGACGTTCTGGAACCCCTCGACGAACGCGAACGCGAGCGGAGAGATGTCGTAGGCGGCGAGGTCGTACGTGATACCGGAGATGCCCGGCGCGAGCGTCGCCGTATCGACGAGTCCCTGGTCTGCACCGCCCGGACGAGGCTCGACCCCAAGTGCGGAGACGAGATACGCGAAGACGCTCGTGAGTAGGATGCCGACGACGATAGCGCCGCGGATGCCTCGGGCCCACAGCGCGAACGTGAGCAGAATTCCGGCCGCCGCGAGGATCGCGATCGGGTCGAGGGCGATGACGGGGTTGAGACTCACGGAGCCGGTGATGATCCGCATCTGTTCGAGTCCGAGCAACGCGAGAAAGAGACCGATCCCGGCACCGACGGACAGCTTGACCGGTTCCGGAAACAGCCTGATGACGTACTCACGCGCGCCGGCCGCGGTCAGCATGATGAACAGGACTCCCTCCAAGAACACGGCCGCGAGTGCCGTCTCCCACGGCACGTTGAGTTCCATGACGACGACAACGAAGAAGGCGTTGAGCCCCATTCCGGGCGCGAGCCCGAAGGGAAGATCAGCGTACAGTCCCATCACCAGCATTGCCGCGACCGACGCGATAATCGTCACCACAGCCAACAGCTGGAACGTGTTCTCTCCGGCGTCGATAGCGTTCGAGAGGATCACCGGATTGACTACGATGATGTACGACATCGTGAGGAACGTCGTCAGTCCGGCGAGAAGTTCGGTCCCGACGTCGGAACCGCGCTCCTCTACGTCGAAGCGCGCTGACAGCGTGTCTGAAAGCCCCATTGAACGGATGTGGATACCGCCGGATCGGGTGATAAGTGTTGCTGAACGGAGTGCACCGATACCCAAGAATGTGGTCAAATTCGTCGAGCGAGCGGCCGATCAGTCACCAAAAATGCGTGAACGTGCCTACTCGCCTACTCGAACGTCGTCAGCGCGCCGACGGGGGCGTCCGTGATCGCTCGCGCGCGCTCCATCCCCTCGTCGCCGACGGCGATGAGCGTGAACACGCCGGTGACGTCGGCGTCGGCCTGCAGGGCGATATCGAGGAGCAGCTCCTGTGTCTCACCCGATCGTATCAGGTCGTCGACGACGAGCACCGTGTCGCCGGCGTCGATGGCGCGCGCGGGCAGGTAGTAGGTGAGTTCGATCCCGGAGGCGAGCCGCTGGCGCGACTCGATGAACTCCTCGACCGCGGTCTCTTTCGACTTCTTGGCGTACGCGAGCCGCGCGTCGAAAAAGGAGGCCATGGCCGCACCGAGCGTGATGCCGTCGGTCGCCGCGGTGAGGATCACGTCCGGCGACTCGAAGGAGAACGTCTCGGCGGCGACCGGCGCGACCAGATCTAGAAACGACTGGTCGAAGACGACACCGCTGTTGTCGACGTACCCCTCGTCGTCGAACGAAACGCGGGCGATCAGCTCGTCCGCGAGCGCGTCGCGACCCACCGCTTCGACGACCTCGCTCGCCCGATCTGCACCGGGCAGCACGTGGCCGTTCACGTAGCGATTCAGGTCGCCGGCTGGGAGCCCCGTCACCGCCGACAGCTCCTCGTACGTTCGCGTCTCCTTGAGCATGCGTAGCACGGCGACCGCCTGCAGCTGGAGGGCCGCCTTCTCTGCTCGATTCATGTCGATGATCGTGATCGCACAAGTATGAATACGTCGAAGTGTCGTTCGCGTGAGAACGCCCGATCAAATCCACGGGTGTGGACATCTCGGACAAGTCGCCGGCCGATCGGCTCGGTGATCCCTTACCGCTCTCTGACGACGACGAACTCGGCCAGATCGCGGAGGTACTCGATCGCTTCCGTCTCGGGTGGGTCGGCGCGGTCGAGCGCGGCCAGCGCGAGTTCGGACTGCTCGCGAGCGCGCTCGTCGATTTCGTCCGGTGTGAGCGACGTGACTTGCACCACCGAGGGGCGGTCCATCTCCGCGTCCTGTCCGGTCGGCTTGCCGAGCGCGTCGGCGTCGGCGGTGGCGTCTAACACGTCGTCGCGCATCTGGAAGGCGACGCCGACGCGCTCTGCGTACTCGCCGAACGAATCGATCGCGTCGGGGTCGGCGTCGCCCGCGACCGCACCGAGCTCGGCGGCGGCCCGGAACAGCGCGCCGGTCTTCCGGCGGGCCAGCTCCATGTACTCCTCCTCGTTGGTCGGACGGGCGGCGAGTTCCGTCGCCTCGCCCTCGCCGAGTTCGACCATCGCTTCGGCGACGGTCCGCATCGCGCGCGGCTCGCCGGAAAAAAGCGCGAACGCCTCGCCTAACAGCCCGTCGCTGGCGACGATCGCCGGACCGTAGCCGAACTCCGCCCACGCGGAGGGGGTGCCCCGCCTGACCTCGGAGCGGTCGATGATGTCGTCGATCACGAGCGACGCGTTGTGGACGAACTCGATCCCGGCGGCGAAGTCGACGGCGTCGTCGGGGTCGCCGTCGAACGCCTCACACGCGAGGATCGTCACCGCGGGCCTGACTCGCTTGCCGCCGGCGAGGACGACGTGACCGACCTCAGCGGACAGCTCGTCCGGCTCCACCTCGCCGATCACGGCTTCGAGCCGCTCTTCGACGAGCGCGACCCGGCGCTGCAGGTACTCCATCTAGTATACGAACGGGACCGCCGCGCAAAGGCCTAACGGAAGGACGACGGAGCCCGCCTCTCCCACCGTGCGCCGTACGTCTCCGCGGAGTGCCGCGTTCGCGGCCGAGCCGCTTCGGAAGGCCCTTTTAACCCGCCGGTCGAACGGACGGTATGTTCAGGCAGTTCCGGTCGGAGGTCGAGGCCGCGCTCGCGGACGCGCTCGCCGCCTTGGACCTCCCGACCGACGACCTCGGCATCGAACGGCCGCCCGACGACATGGACGCGACGCTCGCCTCAAGCGTCGCCTTCCGGCTCGCGGGCGAGGTCGGCGACGCTCCGCCGAACGTCGCGACGCGGGTCGCCGAGGCGGTCGCCGTCGACGACGCCACCTACCTCGCGAGCGTCGACACCGCGGGGCCGTACGTGAACTTCCACGCGAACGACCAGTACCTCGCGGACACCCTCGACGCGGCCGCGACCGACGCCGACTACGGCGCGCTCTCCGACCGAGACACCTCCGTCGTCGTCGAGCACACGAGCGCGAACCCCACGGGACCGGTCCACGTTGGACGCGCGCGAAACCCCATCGTCGGCGACGCGGTGGCGAACCTGTTAGCGTACGCCGGCTACGACGTCGACCGCCACTACTACGTCAACGACGCCGGCCGACAGATGGCGGTGTTCACATGGGCGTACGAGCGGTTCGACGAATCCGACCTCGACGCCGAGCCCGCTCGCGACCGGGCCGAGTACGACCTCGTTCGCTACTACCGGAAGGGGAACGCCTACCTCGAAAACGCGGACTCCGCCGACGTCGAGGCCGCGGAAGCGGAGATATCGGCGATCCTTCAGGGACTCGAAGCCGGCGACGAGGAGACGTACGAGCGCGTCGGGGAGGTCGTCGACACCGTGCTCGGTGGGATGAAAGACTGCCTCGCGCGCCTGCCGGCAGAGTTCGACGAGTTCGTCAAGGAGACCCGATTCATGCGCGACGGGTCGACAGACGAGATCGCGACGCGACTCAAGGAGACAGACCACGCCGTCTACGAGGAGGACGCGTGGCAGCTCGAACTCGACGACTGGGGGATAGACAAGAATCTCGTCTTCTTGCGCTCTGACGACACGAGTCTCTACACCACCCGCGATCTGGCCCACCACGAGTGGAAGTTCGCGAACTACGACCGCGCCGTGACCGTGCTCGGCGAGGACCACAAGCTGCAGGCCGACCAGCTCGATGCGACGCTCGAACTCCTCGGCAACGACGTCGACCGGCTCGGACACGTCATCTACTCGTACGTTAACCTCCCGGAGGGGAAGATGTCGACCCGGCGGGGCACCGGCGTGATGCTCGACGACCTGCTCGACGAGGCCATCGACCGCGCCCGCGAGGCGGTCGAGTCCCGGATGGACGACCGCATCCGCGACGACGACCTGACCGACGCCGACGTCGACCGGATCGCCCACCAGGTCGGGATCGGCGCGGTCCGGTACGACATCGTCTCGAAACAGCCCGCGAAGGCGATCACCTTCGAGTGGGACGACGCGCTCGACTTCGAGGGGCAGTCCGCCCCGTTCGTCCAGTACGTCCACGCGCGCTGTTGCGGAATCTTGGACGAGGCCGAATCCGAGGGCGTGGCCGTCCCCGAACCGGGCGAACCGCTCGACGTCGACGCGAGCGTCCTCGAAACCGAGGAGGCGCGGGATCTGCTGCGCGAGGTCGCGCGGTTCCCGGCCGCGATCGAGTCCGCAGCCGAGGACTTAGAGCCCCACACGATCGCGACGTTCACCCGCGAGTTCGCCGACGCGTACAACGCCTTCTACCGCGAGTGTCCGGTCGTCACCGCCGAGAGCGACGACCTCCGGGCCGCCCGCGTCGCGCTCGTCGCCGCCGCGAGACACACGATGGCGAACGCGCTCGACGTGCTCGGGGTCGAAGCGCCGGAGTCCATGTAGGTCGCTCGCGGATCCGTTCTCTCCGGCCCCGAGTCATCCGATCGCGGTCGAATCGACAGGTCAAAGCTTACTTACACGCACGCGACCGTATCTGAGACAATGAGTAGCGACGCACAGGAGGCGAACGAGGACCGCCGGAAGTACGAGTTCCGGAAGGTCATAGAGGAGCTCAAAGAGTACGAGGGCTCCGGCACGCAACTCGTCACCATCTACATCCCCGAAGACAAGCAGATATCCGACGTGGTGGCACACGTCACCCAAGAGCACAGCGAAGCGTCGAACATCAAGTCGAAGCAGACGCGGACGAACGTTCAGGACGCGCTGACGTCGATCAAAGACCGGCTCCGCTATTACGACACCTTTCCGCCCGACAACGGCATCGTGATCTTCTCCGGCGCGATCGACGCCGGCGGCGGCCAAACTGACATGGTCACCCGAACGCTCGAATCGCCGCCCCAACCCGTCGAGTCGTTCCGGTATCACTGCGACTCCGAGTTCCTCACCGAGCCGCTCGAACACATGCTGGAGGACTCCGGGCTGTTCGGGCTCATCGTCTTGGACCGCCGCGAGGCCAACGTCGGGTGGCTGAAGGGCAAGCGGATCGAACCCGTCAAGTCCGCCTCCTCGCTCGTGCCCGGCAAACAGCGGAAGGGTGGACAGTCCGCCCAGCGGTTCGCCCGGCTCCGCTTGGAGGCCATCGACAACTTCTATCAGGAGGTCGCGGGAATGGCCAACGATCTCTTCGTCGACAAGCGACACGAGCTCGACGGGATATTAGTCGGCGGTCCCTCGCCGACGAAAGACGAGTTCCTCGACGGCGACTACCTCCACCACGAGCTACAGGACAAGGTTCTCGGCAAGTTCGACGTGGCCTACACCGACGAGTCCGGGCTCAAAGACCTCGTCGACAACGCCAGCGAGGCACTCGCCGACCAGGAGATAGTCGAGGACAAACGCAACATGGAGGAGTTCTTCGAGAAGCTCCACACCGGCGAGGAGGCAACCTACGGCTTCGAGCAGACCCGCCGGAACCTGATCATGGGCTCGGTCGACCGCCTTCTCATCTCCGAGGACCTCCGCTCCGACGTCGTCGTCTACGAGTGTCCGAACGGCCACGAGGAGTACGAAGTCGTCGACGCGCGACACTCGACGCCGACACACGAGTGTTCGGAGTGCGGCGAGGACGCCGACGTCGAGGAGCGCGAGGACGTCATCGAACACCTGATGACCATCGCCGAGCAGCGCGGGACGGAGACGAAGTTCATCTCCACCGACTTCGAGAAGGGTGAACAGCTGCTCGACGCGTTCGGCGGAATCGCGGGTATTCTCCGGTACTCGACCGGGGTCTAAAACCGCCGACGAGAGCTACTGTTCCGGCTCCGCCGGCACCGCCGCGACCTCCAGACACGCACAGGCGTCCGTCTCAGGGTCGAAACAGTCCGGACACTCCGGCTCGCGGTCGATTATCGTGTCCAGCCGGTCGGCGACGGTGTCGTCGATCACGGCTTCCAGCTCGCGCGCCTCCGCGCGGAACTCGTCGACGGCGAGCACGTTCGCGAGAAACCGCTCGATGATACAGTACGTCTGCAGGGCGTCTCGGGCCTGCACGATACCGTCGTCGGTCAGCCGGACGCCCTTGTACTTCTCGTGTTCGGCGAACCCGCGCGATTCGAGCTTGCCGATCATCTCGTTTGCGCTCGCCGGACTCACGCCGAGCGCGTCGGCGATCGAGCCGGTCGAGGCGGGACCGTCTTCCTGCTTCTGTACGACGTATATCGTCTTGAGGTACTGGTCTGCGGTGTTCACGGCATCCCTCCGTCGGCGGTCGTCGTTCGCGCTGGTCCGGTCTCTCGGCTCATCCTCACGCTCGTCGCTCGGATCATCGTCGCTCCATGACCTCCGTCACCTCGCTCACGCCCTCCGCCTCGTCCGCGCGGATAGTCCGAAGCGTCCCCATGAGTTCCGCGCGGTCGATCGAAAACTCGGCGTCCGAGGCCTCGATCGCCTCGATGAGGTCGTCGTAGAACTTGTAGGCGGTTTCTTCGTTACACAGCTGGTCGTACAACACGCCGTCGAAGTCGTCGGGCTGCGTCCGACCGTATCGGGCGTCGACGAGCGATTCGATCTCGTCGAACGGGACGCTGTCGACTCCGAGCCCCTCGATGAGCGTCTCTAGGCGCTCGCGGTGGTCGGCGGACTCCTCGGCGGCGTCCGCGAGCAGCGTTTCGACCTCTTCGTCGAGCTCGGCGTCGAGGCTCTGGTAGTGGTGGTGCGCCCGCGCCTCCACGACCTCTTCTAACACGATCCCGATCTGTAACAGCCGGGCGAGCTGGTCGTCGGACGCGATCCGCTGGCTCACGCTCACGGCGACCACCCGGTCCCGGTCGATACGCCCGTTCGCATACACGTCACCTCGGCCGTAGTCCGACTTAAGCGGTTCCCCTCGTGGGACGGCTCGGTATCGACGGCCTGCTCGCGACGCTGATCGTGTGCGTGGGGGAGAAAAAACGAGACGAACGGAGCGCGGCTACTGCAGCCGCCGCAAGACGAGTTCCTGGACGTCGTCGCGGAACTCGTCGACCGCGATCTCCTCTAACACGGGCACGAAGAAGCCCTCGACGAGCATGTTCCGCGCCGTGCGCGAGTCGATCGAACGACTCTCCAAGTAGAACAGGTCCTCGGCGTCGACCTGCCCGACCGTGGCGGAGTGGGACGCCTCGGTGTCGTGGTTGTGGATGATCAGCTTCGGCGACGCGTCGGCCTCGGCGTCGTCCGAGAGCATCAGCGTGTTCTCGCGCTGGTAGCTGGAGGTGTTCCACGCGTCCTCGCCGACGTCCTGTACGCCCTCGTAGACGGAGCGGGCGACGTCGTCGAGCACGCCGCGCGTGACGAGGTCGGCCGTCGTCTGCTCGGCCTGGTGCCACACGCGGGCGTTGATGTCGAAGTGCTGGTCGTCGGTCCCGAAGAACGTCCCGACGATCTGGCTCTCGGAGCCGTCGCCGTTCAGCTCGGTTTCGACGTCAGACCGGGTGAGCTTCGAGCCGAAGTTGCTCTCGATCCAGTCGACCGTCGCGTACGTGTCCGTCACGGCACGCTTCAGCGAGTAGGTGTACGTGTCCGTATCGAGGTTCTGGAGCGAGCCGAACTGGACGTTCGAGTTCTCGCCGGCGACGATCTCGACGAGGTTCGAGAAGTACCGGTCACCCTCGGCGTCCGAGGTGGCCTCGCCGTCACCCGACTCGATCGCTTCGAGGATCGTCACCGACGACGACTCCTCGGCGACGACGAGCGTCTGGCTGAAAAGCGAGCGGGAGTTCATCTCCGCGCGGGCGGTGACGTCCTCGACGTCGACGCCCTCGGGGACGTACACGAACGTCCCCGTCGTGAAGAGCGCGACAGACAGCGCCGTGAGGTAGTTGTGCTCGGGATCGAGCACGGAACCGAAGTTCGCCTCGATGACGTCGCCGTACTCGTCGAACGCCTCCGTGAACGGGAGGACGACGACATCGTCGTCGCCGCCGCCGCGCTCCGTCGCGTCCGACTGGTTCAGCGGATCGACGAGCGCCTCGAAGTCGAGCGACTCCAGATCGGTCCACAGGCGGCCCGGCGTCTGGATCACGTCTGGAAGCTCCGCGGTCTCCAACGCCGCCAGGGCGTCGAGTCGGGTTTCCAAGAGCCACTCGGGCTCGTCGCGTTCGTCGGCGATGCGTCGTACCGTGTCCTCTGAGAGGCTCTCGATTGCTTTCGTGCTCATGTTATCCGAGCGAACCTTCCATCTCCAGCTCGACGAGCCGGTTCAGCTCGACGGCGTACTCGATGGGCAGCTCTTCCGTGATCGGCTCGATGAAGCCCGAGACGATCATCTGTTTCGCGTCGTCGTCGTCGAGGCCGCGCGACTGCAGGTAGAAGATGTCCTCGTCGCCGATCTTTCCGACGGTGGCCTCGTGGGCGACGTCGACCTTCGACTCGTTGATCTCCATGTACGGCATCGTGTCGGAGGTCGACTCGTTGTCGAACATCAGCGCGTCACACTCCACGGCGGTCGAGGAGTTCTCCGCGCCGTCGGCGATGTGGACGAGCCCGCGGTAGTTCGTGCGGCCGCCGTCCTTCGCTATCGACTTCGACTCCACGGTGGATTTCGTGTCCGGTGCGTTGTGATACACCTTCGCACCGGTGTCGATGTCCTGTCCCTCGCCGGCCATGGCGATGGTGATGTGGTTGTCGGACGCGCCGCGGCCCTTCAGGATCGTCGAGGGGTACAGCATCGTCGCCTTCGACCCCATCGACCCGGAGATCCACTCCATGCGTCCGCCCTTTTCGGCGATGGCGCGTTTCGTGTTCAGGTTGTACGTGTTCTTCGACCAGTTCTGCACCGTCGAGTACTGGACGTGCGCGTCCTCGCCGACGAACACCTCGACGCCGCCGGAGTGGAGGTTGAACGCCGAGTACTTCGGCGCGGAACAGCCCTCGATGTAGTGGACCTCGGAGCCCTCCTCGGCGATGATGAGCGTGTGTTCGAACTGGCCCATCCCCTCGGAGTTCATCCGGAAGTACGCCTGCACCGGCATGTCGACGGTGGTGTTCTCCGGGACGTACACGAACGAGCCGCCGGACCAGATCGCGCCGTGGAGCGCGGCGAACTTGTTGTCGCTCGGGGGGACACACTTCGTCATGAAGTGCTCTTTGACGATCTCTTCGTGCTCTTGGACCGCCTTGTCCATGTCACAGAAGATGACGCCCTTGTCCTCCCACCGCTCCTGCATGTTCTGGTAGACGATCTCGGACTCGTACTGCGCGCCGACGCCCGAGAGCGCGTTCTTCTCGGCCTCCGGGATGCCCAGCTTGTCGAACGTGTCTTGGATCTCCTCGGGGAGGTCCTCCCAGCTGTCGGCACCGCCGCGAGCCTCGATGTCCGGACGGATGTAGGGAACGATCTCGTCGATGTCGACCTCAGAGAGGTCCGGCTGTCCGGGCCAGTCGGTCGGCATCGGCATCTCCTGGAACTGCTTGAGCGCGCGAAGGCGACGCTCTAACATCCACTCCGGCTCGTCTTTGTCCTCCGAGATGATGCGGACCGTCTCCTCTGTGAGCCCCTTGTCGCTCTTGAAGGCGGATTTTTCCTCCTTCTTGAACTCGAAGCGCTCCTCCGTGTTCGTCTCTTTTAGGTGATCTTGTGAACTCATATCAATTGGTTACAGTTCTGGTTGTATAGTGTTGTTGCGTAATCACGAGTAATTACGCGTCGGCGAGTGCTTCCTCGCGGACCCAGTCGTAGCCCTCGTCTTCGAGCTGCTCCGCGAGCTCCGCGCCCCCGCTCTTGGCGACCTCGCCGTCCAACATTACGTGGACGTGGTCCGGCTCAACGTAGTCGAGGATGCGCTGGTAGTGGGTGATCTGGAGGATACCCGTTCCCTGCTCGTCGCGCAGCGCGTTGATTCCCTTCGAGACGTCCTGGAGACGGTCGATGTCGAGTCCGGAGTCGATCTCGTCGAGCACGGCGACGGCGGGCTCTAACATCGCGGCCTGTAACACCTCGTTCTGTTTCTTCTCACCGCCGGAGAAGCCGGCGTTGAGGTATCGCTGCATGAACTTCTCGTCCATGTCGAGAAGCTCCATCTTCTCGGAGAGGATCTCCTGGAACTCGGCGACGCCGATCTCGCCGTCGTCCGCGGGACCCTCCATCGGAGAGGTGTCGTAGCCCTCGTCGTCAGCGTCGGTCTCGTTTTCTTCGTCCGCTTCGTCTTCGAACAGCTCCTCGCGCTCGTCCGCCTTGGCGTTGAGCGCCTGTCGGAGGAAGTTCGTCATGGTGACGCCCTCGATCTCCGCGGGGTACTGGAAGCCGAGGAAGATGCCGAGTGCGGCGCGCTCGTTGGGTTCGAGTTCCAGAAGCTCCCAGTGATAATCCTCGTCGTCGAGATCGGCGTCGACGTCGGCGACATCCTCGTCGTCGAGGTGGAGGAGGATCTCGCCCTCTGTTACCTCGTAGGCGGGGTGTCCGGCGATGACCTTCGCAGTCGTCGATTTCCCGGAGCCGTTCGGCCCCATCAGCGCGTGGATCTCGCCGGAGTTAACCGTGAGATCGACACCGCGGAGAATCCGTTCGCCGCCCTCTTCAGCCACTCGTGCGTGTAGATTGTTGATTTCGAGAGTTGCCATATGTCGTCTCGGTACCTCGTACGTGGACACTGGTGACTTAGGAGGTTAATGGTTACGCATCTCCCCGTCAAAACTCTCGAATTAAGTAAGAAATTTTCTACTGATCAAAAACTGCTTTCAGATATTCGCGATCGCGTTCACATGAACGAGCCCAGTCCGGTTTGCTCTTGGCCCGTTTTGACTTCCTCCCACGACATCCCGAGGGCCTCGATGACGCGCTCTATCGGCCCTTTCAGCGTCTTATCGAGCATCTTCTCCCAGTCGACATCGAACTCTTCAGGGACCTGATCGGCGTACTCGAAACAGATCACGTCCGGGTCGCGTTTGAACTCCCCGTACAGCGGGTCGCGCTGCGGGTCGAGTCCCCTCTCGTCTTCCATCCGCGCCCAGAAGTCCGGATGGACCTTCTCGACGTACAGCCGCTTCGGCTTCGACCCGCTCCCGAAGTTGGTCCCGAGCATCAGGTTGGCGTACTTCGCTCCCCGGACCTGCGCGGTCGGCGTCTCGTAGGCGTCGAGCTTCTTGCCGATCCCCCCGGGAATGCCGATCTCCTCTAAATCGACGTCGCCGTCGAGCACGCGCGCGATGACGTCCACGAGATATGCTTTCACCGCTTCCATGTCCTCGTCGATGTCGTCGCCCGTCACGATCGTCTCGATGACATTCTGTTGGACCTCCTTCGTGATGCCGGCGATGTCCGAGCGCTTGTACTCGAAGCCGGTGATGTCGATGTCGTCGACGTCTTTGCCTTCCTTCCAGATGATGTGACCGGCGTACCGCTTCTTTTTGCCCGCCTGGAAGAACCGCCGGTAGAGCTTCTCGAACTCGATCTCGAAGCGGTGAGAGTCGGCGTTTAACTCCTCGCGCGCGAAGTCGTCGTAGCGCTCGTTGATGTGGTCCTCAATCTCGAAGGAAGTCTCGATCGCCTTTTCTTTCGATAAATCACCAAGTGAAAGCATAACGGAGTCGGTGTTGTGAAGCACCACGCCACCGACGCCATCGACGAAATTCTCGTTGTCGGCGACGCTGAGGTCGTACACGTATCCGTCGTGATCCACCTCTTTCACGACCGGATCACGACCTCGGCGATAGAAGTCGCACGTTCGAATCGTGTAGCTGTCCTTCGCGTCTCGGTACTTGAGCGAGTGTTTCCTCTCGCGCTGGGTGAGTAGCATGGACAGCCCAGCAGCGAGTTCCCGGCTCGTCGTCTCGAAGTCGAAATTCCGCTCCGCGTACTCCTTAGAATACCGCGGGAATTCACGCGACCCGTCGCCCTCGACGAGCACGTCGACGAAGAGCTGCTGTAATTCGTCTGGGAGACTGAATACGAACCCGGGAACTCGCTTCCCGCGTGACGTCTGTCCGGCGAACTCGCGGAAGAAGACCGCCGACAGCTCGTTCATCATCTGGAGCTTGCAGGTGGTGTCGTCGTACGTGACGGACTGCTCGCCGTCGCCGGTTTCGTACGCCACCCTGCGCTCCGCCGCTGTGTCGGATGCAATGACACTAGCTGTCGCTCCCTCGAATAGCCGATGGTAGTCCTCGCGAAGGCCCTCTAGCCACTCTTCACGCGACTCGGCGATACTCGCACCGAATTTTGAATCAGTAGTCTCGATGGTAGAGGCGCTTCCCTCGGTCACGTACGCCGCGAGCAGTCGGACGAGCGATCGGCCCTCTTCGGAACGAAGGTCGATGTATCGACGCACCTTGATTGCCTTCTCAATAGCGTCGTGGTGCTCATGCCCGAACCAGACCCACTGGTCGTCTGCGTGGATCCGTTTGGTTTTCGACCTGGCGTTTTCGCTGCCGACGCTACGTCCGTCCTCATACTCCCGAGCGTAGCCGTTTAACACCTCGTACACGTCAATTGTGTCGATGGTGTCCACGTTGGGAAACCCTGGAATCCGAACCGGCTCCTTGACGTCTTCGGGAGCCGTCTCGACGAACTCGTCACCATCATCAACAATGTAGGAGTGATCTCGCGTCGTCGCCGATTCGCCGAACTTGTGCTGAAGGCTGACTACGGGTCTGTCCGTCTCGTGCCGGATCGCCTGTTCGATCGGTTTCCACTCCGGCTTTCCATCGGAGGAGAGGGATAGGGCTTCCCAGCCTGGAAGCCGTCTCCTGTCTTTTCCGAAGACGCTCGACGCGACCGGCCCTCCATCGGCCGTGACAAGGACCTCTGCGGTCGCGTCTCGGTCGGCTCGATCGAAGAGATCCTCGATGGGAAGGATTCGAACGATCCCCTCTGGATCCCGGACGACGACTGGTCGGTCACCGGTAACGCTGTCCCCGTACGTTACTTCCCTGTCGAGTTCTTCGGTCACGTCGGCGGTGAAGTCGATCACCTCACGGTTGGTGGAGGTGACGCCAGCGCTCATCTCGCGGTCGTACAGGCGGAACCGATCCCACCCGAAGACGCCGTACAGACTGTTCATCAAAACCTTGACGGCTCCCTGCTGGCGATCGTACTGTTCGTACGCCTCGGTACCGGGATCGTGTTCGTTTCGGAGCGCTTTCTTCTCCTCGCGCTCGTCGAGCAGTTCGGTCACCATCTCCCGGATGATGCCGTCCGGCTCCTTCCGGAAGTGGACGCCCGTCGGGGTCTGATAGGTGTCGCCGTCGTACTCGTCGGGGTCAACTTTCGTCTCTGGAGACGCGTTGATCGTCACCATCGACATGGGATACAACGACTTCAGGTCGAGGACGCTCACCATCTCGCGGACCCCCGAGATCGGGTCGAACACCGCGCCGCCCTCGAACTCCTCGGCCTCCTGTTGGCCCTTGGAGGGGAGCGCGAAGTTTCCGTACGCCATGTGGAGCACGTACATGTCGACCGCGTCGCCCGGCGTCGTCGCGTCTTCCAGTTTACACCCGACGATCTTGCGGGCGTCGTCCCAGAAGGCGATCACGTCCTGCGTGCGATCGATCTCGACGCACAGTTCCACGTCGCGGATGCTGTACTCCAGCAGTCGCTCGGGGTCCTGCTCCCAGAGGTCGCCGATGTCGCCGGTGTACCGCTCCTTTCCCACCCCCAGCTCGCGCTCGCCGACGGCGTCGAGCCGGTACGACTCAAGCTCCGTGAACATGGTGCGCTTGTAGGCGTACAGGAGATCGAAGACGACTCGCCCCTTGATGTCCGGGCCGCCCCAGCCCGAGCGCCACACCTCGCCGATCCGGGAGAGCCGGTCGACGGAGAGGTCGTACTGGCTCCCGTCGTCGAGCATCTCCAACCGGTCGAGGACGTACGGCGCGTCGAAGTCCTCGAAGTTCCACCCAGTCAACAGGTCCGGGTCGGTGTCGTCGATGTACGCGACGAACGCGTCCAGCATCGCGGCCTCCTCCTCGAAGGTGCGGACCTCGAAGTCGATCTCTCCGTCGTCGCCGACGATCCCCTCGTAGTCGGGGAGGTTCTCCGGGGGCGGGATCTCGGCTTCGGGCGCGTCGTACAGCCAGACGACGTACTCGTCGTCGTAGGAGTCGTGGCTCGTGAGACAGATGATCGGCTCCTCGCCGTCTTCGGGGAACCCGCGGCGGTCGTCGACCTCGATGTCGAAGGTGTTCACCCGGAGGTCGGCGTCGACCGCCGCGGGTTCGAGCATGCCCTCGTGGACCTGAATCGTTCCCTCCTCGTCGTCGAGCCGCCGCTCCTCGACCCGGATGCCGCCGTTGAGACCGTTGTCTATCAGAAAGCGGTTCGGGAAGAGGATGTCCGCCTCGAACGTCGTCGCGAAGTCGTCGCGGATGTTCCCCACGTCGCGGGGGGTACGGGTGACGATCCGGGTGAGCGGCTCGCCGCGGATACTCTCGTACGGCTCACCGTCGGCGTTCTCCTCGCGCGTTCCGATCACCACGTCGTACTCCTCGACCGGGTCGCGGTCGAGGTCGGCCGTGGGAACGTAAAAATACGGCTCGACGCCAAGCACGCGAACGTGTTCGACGACGTCGTTCTCGGCGTCGACGTGCTCCGCCGGACGCCGCCCGAAGACGTGGACGACGGGGTACTCGTCGCTCCCGTACCCCTCGACCGCGTAGTCGATCTGGGTGATCATCAGCTCGACGGTCCCGGTCGAGTCCGGGAACTTCGCCTCGTCGACGTCGACCACGTCGCTGACGCGGCCGCGTCCGCCGCCGGCGACGACCGCCGCCTCCTCGGCGGCGAGGTCGTCGCGGTCGGCCGCGCCCCCTCCCGAGCCGTCGTCCGTCACATCGGACGACGAGAAGTCCGACAGCCCCGACTGAGTCATACGCGCCTTTCGTCGCACCCGGCTAAAAAGCCCGTCTTTCGGGTGCGGCGAGGACTCCCGCCACGGAAAGGCATATATCATGCCACATCATACCAATGTCCATGTCTTCGGACCCACGTTCGGACTTCGGGCGGTCTCGTGCGGTCGAGCGCGACGCGGACGACGCCGAGGTGGAGGTGTACGAG
The DNA here is from genome assembly GCF_000746205.1 of Halorubrum sp. BV1. Taxonomy (NCBI): domain Archaea; kingdom Methanobacteriati; phylum Methanobacteriota; class Halobacteria; order Halobacteriales; family Haloferacaceae; genus Halorubrum; species Halorubrum sp. BV1. The sequence goes on along the minus strand of NZ_KN050825.1, from coordinate 253,161 downwards.
GACGACGGAAACGTGGTGCTTTTCGACGCCGCCAACCCCCTCGCGTGGGTCGAAGCGAACCGAACGGTCAGGCTCGCGGACGCGCTCTGAGCGACGCGAACAGTTCGGTGCGAGCCGAGCAGTGCGGACGGAACCCCTTTGGCCCACCCTGACCTACCGGTGGCCGTGTTCCCCTTCGACGAGGACGACGAGGGTGAGGTCTCCTTCGGCGAGCAGTCCGACGCCGAGCGCGAGATGACGCCGGATATTCCGACAGCCCCCTCGGTGCGATCGTTCGACGACGACGGGGACTTCGAGGGCGCGAGCGACGTGGACCCGGGAACGCTCCGGGCGTTCGTCGCCGCGGTGATCTACGCCAACGCGGCGGTGCTTTTCGTCGCGCTCGGGCCGATGGTGTGGTACTTCGAGGGATGGACGCGGATCGGCGCGGGGCTGTCCGTCGCCGGGCTCCTCTCCGGGATCCGAACGTACCAGACGTACCGCGCGTGGCAGCGAGACCGCGACGCGGCGGGGTCTGCGGACGCGGCCGACTCGGCCGGCCCCGATTCGATCGATCCCGACCCCGGTTCCGCCGCTGACGCGAACCACCCCGACGACGCCGACGGGGACGACGGATCCCCGGAAGCGTAATAGCCGGGAAGCCGCTCTGTCATGTCGATGCAAACGGTCCGTGACGCCGACGGCGAGACGTACCTCCTCGTGAAACGCTCCGCGGAGTCGAGCCGAGTCCGCGACCCGGCCACCGGCGAGGAGCGGTACGTCGACAACGAGGAACTGTCGGTCGTGGCGGGCGAATCTCCCCTCGCGACCGCGGCAAGCGGCGTTCCGGCGGCGGTTCGGCGGGTCCTGCGAGCGGTACACGACGACCGCTCGCTCGGCCTGCTCGCCGTCGTCGTCGACGACGGGCCGATCGCCGTGCTCGACCTGCTCGATACCGCCGACATGTGCGAGTCCGACCTTCACGGGACGGTCGCCGAACTCCGCGCGGCCGGACTGATCGACGAAACCGAGGTCGCCGGTCGGCGCGGCTACGAGGCGACCGCCGTCGCCGTCGAGGGACTGGCGCTGCTCCGGGACGAGTGACTGCGTTCGACGGGCACGAAGGCGGTTCGTCGACGCGTCGTGCCGTCCGCCGTCCCACGGCGGCGGTCTGTGGGCGTCAGTTGTCGGGGTACTTCGGCTCGCGGCGCTCGGCGCGTTCGGTCGCGCGTTCGAGGACTTCGCGGACGGTGTCGGGGCCGTCGCTCGCGCGGTAGACGTCGCCGTGGCCGGGGTACATCGCGTCGACCGTGTCCGGAAGCCGGTCGAGGAGCGTGTGGAGGCTCTCGATCAGGCGCTCGCGAGACTGCCCAGCCATGTCGGTTCGACCGAACGAGCCGTCGTCGAACGCCCCGTCGTTGTACACGAACACGTCGCCGGAGTAGAGCCGCGTGTCGCCGACGAGAGAGACGTGGTCGTCAGCGTGCCCGGGCGTGAACACGACCTCGCACGCCTCGTCGCCGACGAGAATCTCGTCGCCGTCGCCGATCGCCACGTCCCGCCGCGGGTGAGAGCCGTTCGCGTACAGCGTCGCGTCGAAGCGGTCGAGTACCGCGTCCAACTCTCCAACGTGGTCGTGGTGTTGGTGAGTCACGATGACGCGATCGAGACCGTCGACGCCGGCGTCGGCGAGTGCGTCTGCGATCACGTCCCCGACGCCGGGCATCGTGCCGGCGTCGACGAGTGTCGTCGCCTCGCCGGGGACCAGGTACGCGTTGCAGGTGAACTCTTCCGCGTCTGCGGTGACCGTGATCGGTTCCATACACACGCGACGTCGCGCGGCGAATAAAAACGTGCAGTTCGGCGGACGAAACTCGCAGCTCGGCAGACGGCGGATTCCGGCACTGACCCCCGCTACCGACAGGGGTTTTATCTGTCGTCGGCCGCTATTCCTTGACACACATGGGCTTCGGAAGCTACGACGAATCCGAACAGGAGAACCAAGACCTGGACGCGGATTTCGACGACGATAACGGAGTCCGCGCGGCCGAATCGGCCCACGAGGGGTCGGTCGACTACGAGCCCGGCGCGTCGAACGACGAGCTCCTCGACCGTCTCCAGGACATCAAATCCGAGGAGACCTGAATCGGGTGAGACCGCCGAGCCGGACGCTCGGGATCGCATTTTCCGACGGCGACCGAACCAGTCGCGTAGCCGGTGCCGTCGTCAGGGCCGACGCCACCCTCGACGGTCTCGGTTTCGGCCGGTGTACGGTCGGCGGTACCGACGCGACCGATGCCGTGGCCGACCTCGTCCGCGCGCTCGGTCGCGAGGACGTTCGCCACGTCGCCTGCGACGGGATCGCCCCCGCGTGGTTCAACGTCCTCGATCTCCACCGGCTCCACGAGGCCCTCGACGTGCCGGTGTACTCGGTGAGCTACGAGCCGAGCCCCGGGCTCGAACCGACGCTTCGCGAGGCGTTCGACGGGGACGCGCTCGCGAGCCGCCTCGCGACGTATCGATCGCTTCCGCCCCGGGTTCGGGTCGAGACGCCGGACTCGGGCGGGGCAGACGGGTCGAACCCGCTGTTCGTCCGCGCGGTCGGGCTCGACAGCGACGCCGCGGCGGCCGCGGCCCGCGGGCTCGTCTGCGAGGGATTTCGGCGGCCGGAACCGCTCCGGGTGGCCGGTATCGCAGCGAGCGCCCACCGCGAGGCGATCGCGGCGGACGAGCCGGCTGACGCCGACGAGCCAGCTGAAGCCACCGAGGCGGCCGACGTCGATGGATCGACCGACGTCGATGGATCGACCGACGCCGACGAGTCGACCGACGCCGGCGACCCGGAGTGAGGCGACGCGGTGAACGGGAGCCACTTATGTCGCGGCCGTGCCGATACGGCCGCATGACCGAACTCGACGACGACCTCCGCGTGTCCGCCTGCGAGCGCTGTCCGGTGCTCGCCGAGTCCCGGACTCGGATCGTCGACGGCGTCGGCCCGACGGACGCCGATCTGCTGTTCGTGGGCGAGGGTCCGGGAGCGAACGAAGACGAGCTGGGCGAGCCCTTCGTCGGGCGGTCTGGCGACGTGCTCGACGAGGCGCTCCGGGACGCTGGGCTCGCGCGGGCGGACGTGCGGATAACGAACTGCGTCCGGTGTCGGCCGCCGGACAACCGCGACCCGACGGGCGAGGAACTGGCCAACTGCCGCGGCTACCTCGACGCCGAGATCGACCGGCTCGCGCCCGACCTGATCGTGACCCTCGGGAAGGTCCCGAGCGAGCACCTGCTCGACCGGTCGGTCGCGATCACGTCGGAAGCGGGCGAGGTCGTCGACGCTCGGATCGCGGGCGCATCGCGTCGGGTGCTCCTCTCCGTTCATCCGGCGGCGACGCTGTACGACCGGAGTCAGCGCGAGGGGTTCTTCGAGGGGATCGCGCTGGCCGCGGAGGTCGCCGGTGTCGGCGGCGCGACCGACTCGGGCGGCGACGGCCAGTCGCGCCTCGGCGAGTTTTGAGGTCGCGGTCGGCCGAACGCAAGGGCCTCGTCGCCCCGTCTCCTGAGACGCACCCGGGGTCGTCGCGTCACTCGGGCGACTGTCGCAAGGGAAACCGACTTTTCCGTGCCCCTCTGAGTGGGCGTATGAGCACCTTCGAGCCGCCGGCGGAGACGCTTGCGGACGTCGTGTTGGTCGACTACGGCCTCGGGAACCTCCGGTCCGCCACCCGCGGCCTCGAACGCGCGGGCGCGTCGGTTGCGATCTCCGACGACCCCGAGGCGTTCGCCGAGGCCGACGGCGTCGTCCTCCCCGGCGTCGGCGCGTTCCGCGAGGGAATGGAGAACGCCGGCCCGCTGCGCGAGGCGCTGACGGACCACGCCGACGCCGGTCGCCCGCTCTTCGGGATCTGTCTCGGCATGCAGATGCTTCTCACGTCGAGCGAGGAGGCCGACCACGAGGGGGAAGGCGAGGTGACCGGGCTCGATCTCGTCCCCGGCACCAACGTCCGGTTCGACGTGGACCGAAAGGTGCCGCACATGGGGTGGAACGAGCTGTCGGTGGAGCGCGACCATCCCATCGTCGACGGGGTCGACGGCCGGTACGCCTACTTCGTCCACTCCTATTACGCCGAACCGGACGACCCCGATGCCGTGGTCGCCACCGCCGACTACGGGGTCGACTTCCCGGCCGTCGTGGCCAACGACGCGGGCAACGTGTTCGGGACCCAGTTCCACCCCGAAAAGAGTGGTGAGACGGGGCTGCAGATCCTGCGAAACTTCGTCGAGTACTGCGCGGACCGCTAGGCCCGGAGACATCGATCGTCGCGACTACGATTGCCGCGGCCGCGGCGCTTCAACCCCACAATTCTCGGAGTATTCCGTGTATTTGCGATGCGTGTGCGACTCCTCGGCAATGCGGTTCCGTGAGAACCACGACAAGATATATATACGCGCATGGCATTAACTAGCATGCATGTCTAGTAGTGCACCCAGCTCGGACGACGACGTGTTCGACGAGTTCCTGTCCGATCGCGGCCACGAGACAGAGATCGTACGCTGGGAGCGATCCTATAACAAGCTTCAGTGCCCGGAGTGTGGTGCACTACACCCCGAGGGGACGGCCCGGTGTGGCGTCTGCGACTGGCGGCCGACCTGAGCGTTTACCCGCCAGTCGACCGGTGAGCGGCTTTCTTTCGAACGCGATCGGCGGTAGCGTTATATAGTATCAATCGTGAGTCACGACCATGCCGACCTGCCAGAACTGTGGATCGTTCGTCACGGCCGACTACGTTCGGGTGTTCACCCCGAACGAGGTCGACCGGCCGCGCGTCTGTCCGGCCTGCGAAAATCTCGTGCGCGACGGGGGAGACGTCCGCGAGGCCCGCGCGACCCGGGGCAACTGAAACGCGCCTCCGACGATGCGTCACCGAGCACACCCCGGCCGAGCGACATTCCCGCCGTCTCCCCGAGCCACGGCGTTTAAGAAGAACCGGAATCTGGGGTAGATAATGACCGATCCCACGGTGACGCGACTCTTCGGCGGTCCGGGCAGCGGGAAGACCACGGCGCTTCTGGACCGCGTCGAGGGGATCCTCGACGACGAGGGCGCGGACGTTCGCGACGTGCTCGTCGTCTCGTACACGCGCGCGGCCGCGGCCGAGATCCGCGAGCGGCTCGCGGAGCGACTCGACATCTCGCCGCGGAGCCTCCAGGGGAACGTGAGCACGATGCACGCGAAGGCGTACGAGCTGCTCGACCTCTCTCGCGGTGACGTGGTCGGCGAAGACGACAAGGAGGCGTTCTGCGAGGAGTACGGCATCGAGTTCGAGGACCAACACGGTGGAGCCGGCCGCCGGACCGCACGGTCGACGACCATCGGGAACAAGATCATCGCCACCTCGCAGTGGCTCCAGCGCACCGAGCGCGACGTTGCGGACTGGTACGACGTCCCCTTCCAGTGGAACGTCGAAGAGGTCCGACTACCGCCAGAAGAGGACCCGAACGCCCAGCAGGGGAACAAGTACACGCCGACGTGGCCCTCCGACGACGACCGGATCGACATCCCGGAGACGATCCGCGCGTGGCGTGCGTACAAGGGCGATAACGACCTCGTCGGCTTCGCCGACATGCTCGAACGCGTCGCGCAGCGGTCGCTCGTGCCGAACGTCGATTACCTGATCATCGACGAGTTTCAGGACATCACGACGCTACAGTACAACGTCTTTGAGGAGTGGCGACCGCACATGCGGAAAGTGCTCATCGCCGGCGACGACGACCAGGTCGTCTACGCGTGGCAGGGTGCGGACCCCGACCTCCTCTTGGACACCGACGTGGACGAGGATGTCGTCCTCCCGAACTCCTACCGGCTTCCCTCCGAGATTCTCAACGTCGTCAACGCGGAGATCCGCCACATCGACAAGCGACAGGAGAAGGATCTGCACCCGCGCAAGGAGGGCGGGGCCGTCGAGGCGATCGAATCGCCGTCGATGCTCGAACTCGTCCGGAACGTCCGGTACACGATCGACGACGACGAGGGGAGTGTGATGTGTCTGTTCCGCGCGCGCTACCAGATGTTCGATTTCATCGACGAGTTCATCGACCACGGGATCCCCTTCACGATGCTGACGGACGGACGAATGTGGACAGACCGCATCCAGGACTACGTGAGCGCCATCGAGAAGACGGACGCGGGCGATCCCGTGAACGGGTTAGAGGCCCGCCGGCTCGCCGACATGTTACAGGACTCGGCGTTCGGCACGCACGACCGCGATGAGTTCTACGACTTCCTCGACGACCGCGAGGAGGCGGCCGACGCGGACGATGTCGCGCAGATCGAGGTGACGACGGATGAACTCGACGACTTCATCCCCTTCATGCCGGACGCGGAGAGCGCCGACGACATGGTTCGGAAGGTGACGAGCTTCCAGCGGAAGTCGATGGGCGCGTACTTCGGCGGCGACTACGAGGGAATGGACCCGACGCGCGTCCGGGTCGGCACCATCCACTCGGCGAAGGGGCGCGAGGCGGATCACGTGTTCGTCGCGACCGACCTCACGGAGAAGGTGGTCGAGCAGATGGCCGCTTCCATCGACGACCCGACCGACGTCGACGGCGTCGAGGAGTTCACCAAGACGACGAGCCCCGTTCCGCTTCTCACCGACAACGAGCGGCGCGTCTTCTACGTCGGGATGTCCCGCGCCCGCGAGCGGCTCGTCATCATGGAGAGTCTGATAAGCGGTGCGCCGACCCTGCCGATCAGCGTTCTGCTGTTCAACGAGCTTCGCGAGGAGCCGGCACAGGAACTCGTTGAAGAGGTACAGGCGGAGCTCGCGGTCCCCGAACCCGAGCCGTGAGCGACGGGAGCGACTCGCTGTGTCGACCGCTCCGAACCGATCTCACACGGATCACTGAGGCAGTCGCGGCCGCGGACGCAGACGCCTTCGTCGCGGTCGGCGACGGGTTCGACGCCGACCGCCGATATCTCACGCGCGTCCCCGGCTCGGACCGGGCGTCTGCTGTGGTCGTCGCGCCGTCGGAGAACGCTGGGGGACGCGCGGTCTACTGTGTTCCGTCCGCGCTCCGCGAGCAGGCCGATCGGCAGTTCATTGCGGCCGCGCGCGCCGGAGATGACACCGGATTCCACGACTCCGTCTCCCGCGAGGTACGAGCCGAGCGCGACGGCAGCCACATGGGGGAGCGTGCGGCCGCGGCGGTCCGCGACCTGCTCGGCGACGCGGACGAGGAGCGGAGCCTCCTCGTTCCCGCGTCGATCCCGCACGACGCGGCCGTGTACCTCGAACGCGCCGGCAACGAACTCGCGTCGACCGACGCGGTCGCGACGGCCAGATCGCTCAAGACGGACGCCGAGATCGACCGCCTTCGCCGGGTCCAGCGCGCGGCCGTCGCGGGCGTCGCACGCGCCGAGACGGTGCTGGCCGAAAGCACGGCCGACGACGCGGACGCCGCCGCCCGCGAACGCCCGAACCGACGCCCGGCCCTCCGCTGGGACGGATCCCCTCTGACCGCGGAGCGCCTGCGGCGGGCGGTGAACGTCACGCTCGCGGCCGAGGGCGTCGGTGACGCCGGCGACACGGCGGTCGCCGTCGGTGGATCGGCGAACGGCCGCAGTCACTCTCGGACCGATCAGATCCGACCGGGCGAAACCGTCGTCGTCAGCCTCTCACCGCGCGGACCGGACGGGTACCGCGGCGACGTGACCCGCACGTTCGTCGTCGACGGCGACGGCGGCTGGGAGCGGCGGGCGTCCGTCGCAGTCGAGGCCGCGCGCGAGGCCGCGCTGGCAGCGATCGAGGCGGGCGTGCCGGTCGCGACCGTCGACGGCGAAGCGGCCGCGGAACTCGCGGCGTACGGGTTCGATCCGAATCCCGGACCCGACGAGTCCGGGGCGACCCGCGAGACGGTCCGCGGCGTCGGGCTACGCCGGCACGAGGCCCCGTCGAACGGGACGAATCTGCGGCCGGACCATGTGGTCGCCGTCGAGGCGGGCGTCCGCGACCCGACGGCCGGCCGCGTGCGCCTTGGCGACCTCGTCGTCGTCACCGACGACGGATACGAACTGCTCGCCGAGCATCCGCTCGGGATCGCGCCCGAGCCGCGGTAGACTGCCGAGCACGCCGGCGGGCGTTACTCGTCGCGCGCGCGTCTCGTCTGATCCTCGGCCGTCGCCTCGTCTCCGGGCGGCTCGGGGCCGTCGTCGGACGACGCGCGTCGGAGCTGGCGGGGAAGGAGGCCAGAAAGGAGTCCGCGGACGAGCCGGCCCGGATCGAGGAAGTACTGCGGAAGGACGACCATCGCAGCGGCGACGGCGAGGAGGCCGACGCCGAGTACGAACTCGCCGGCGAGCAGCCGGACGACGGCGTAGTTCGCGAGCGGGAGGGCGAAGACGAGCGACGCCGCCAGTCCAATCATATCCATCACGCCGAGTCTCATCGCGGCTCGATTGCCTCCCGACGGACAAAAGGGGCTCGTCGCGGGGCCGAACATCGTCGGTCGAAGACCGAACCGAGCGTCGCCGCCGGACGAAGGCCGAACCGATATGTGTCGCGCGCGTCCACGTCCGATATGTTCACCGGCATCGTCGAGGACAGCGGGACCGTCCGCGAGCGGATCGAAACCGCAGACGGGCTTCGGCTGCGGATCGGCGTCGACGGGTTCGACGACCTCCATCACGGCCAGTCGATAAGCGTCAGCGGGGTCTGTCTCACGGTCGAGGAGTACGGCACTGACGGGGAGGGCTCGACCGCCGATGGAACCGACTGGTTCGAGGTGTTCCTCGCGAGCGAGACGGTCGCGAAGACGTACCTCGGCGAACTCCGCGAGGGCGACGCGGTCAACGTCGAGCGCGCGATGCCCGCCGACGGCCGGTTCGACGGCCATGTGGTACAGGGGCACGTCGACACGGTGACCGAGGTGACGGGGACAGAGCGCGTCGGCGAGGACTGGCGGTTCACCTTCGCGATCCCGGAGGGCTACGATAGACACCTCGTCGACAAGGGGTCCGTGACACTCGACGGTATCTCGCTGACCGTCGCGGAGAAGCGAGACGGCGAGTTCGACGTCGCGATCATTCCGACGACCTACGACCTCACAACGCTCTCGGAGAAGTCGGTCGGCGACCCGGTCCACCTGGAGGTCGACGTGATCGCGAAGTACGTCGAGAACATGCTCGACGGGTACTGATCGCCCCGCCTCGCCGTCTACGCGTCTCTCACGCCTCGCCGTCTACGCGTCTCTCACGCCTCGCTGTCTACGCGTCCTTCGCGCCTCGAACCGTTTCGCGGACCGCGTCGACGCCGTCGTCGTGGAGCAGGTCACCGACGACGATCACGTCGCTGTGTGCGGCCATCTCGTTCGCCGACTCGTAGTCGTGAATACCACCGCCGTAAAACAGGGTGGCGTCGTCGAGCGCGTCGTGGGCGGCAGCGACCTTTTCGGTGTCTCCGAAGGTTCCAGAGTACTCCACGTAGACGATCTCTTGGCCGAACATTCGCTCTGCGATCTTCGCGTAGGCGGCGACGTCGTCGGCCGCGAGGTCGCAGTTCGCCTCCGTCAACTGTGCGACCGAGGCCTCCGGATTCAACACGATGTACGCCTCGGTGTGCGTGCGGCTCCAGTCGAGGTCGTCGATGCGGACCCACTCTTTGTGCGCACCGGTGATCCAGAACGGCCCGCCGGCGTTGAACACCGTCGGGATCAGATACCCGTCGAGGGCCGGCGAGTCGATGACGACGCCCGGGTTCGACGGCTCTTGGTACAGCGGCACGTCGTACTCGGCCGCGGCGTCGACGACCCGCGTCATCTTCTCCGCGGTGACGTCGAGGGTCCCGCCGATCTCGATCGCGTCGGTTCCGGTCCGGCAGACGTCCTCGAAGGTCTCCCCGTCCCGAAGCTCTTTATCGGGATCGACTTTCAGCACATGATCCCAGTCGTCCCACGGATTGCTCATCGGACACGAATCCTCCGGGCGGAACCAAAAAGGTGCGGAACCGTCCTCGCGGCGGGAGCGTTCCGGGATCGCCAGCGACCCCCTGCGACCGTTTATGTACCGAGCCGCGGCCAGCTCCCATGTGACAGAGACAACCCGATCCGACGATCGAGCGATCGGCAGCGAGACGCTCGCGATGGACGAGCGGCTCAGCGCCGTCGAACGGGCGCTCACCGGGTCCGACGCCGCAGTGTCGGACGTGACCGACGGCGCGGAGGCGGCCGCCGAGCGGCGGGCGATCGGCTCGCGTCTGTCCGACCTCGAAGCGCGCGTCGAGGAGCTGGAGGCGGCGACGCAGGCGCTCCGGGGGTACGCCGGCGCGGTTCGTGCGGTGAACGCCGAAGTCGAGCGACGGGCGGATCTCGCGCTCGCCCGATCGAGCCGCGGTCAGCGCTCCGACGACGCGCAGGGAGCGCCGGCGGCGGGCTCGGAGCCGAGAGCGGAGGTACCGACACCGTCGGCGCTCGACGCCGCCGTGCCTGCCGACCCCGGAAGCGAGGGGAGCGCCGCCCGGTTCGACGGGCCTCGGTCTCACGGTCGCGCGGACGGGTCGGATGCGGTGGACGGATCCGGTCCGGCCGGCGACGATGACGAGAGCGACGAGAAGCCGTGGAGCCGCGACGCGCTGGACCGCCTCCGTGAGACGCTGTAGCGACTCGACGGTCCGCCGCGACGCGTCGCGATCTGCGTGGCCGATGCGGACGAATCGGTCGGGGCGGTCGGGACGCCTGCTCCGACCGGTGGGACCGTCGTGATCCGGGTCGTGTTGACCGTTGCCGTCGCCGTCGCGCTCCTCGCCGCCTCGATGCCCGCCTTGGAAACGGCCCGCGTAACCACGACGACCGAGCGACTCGACTCCGAGGTAGACCGGATCGAGCGGGCCACGGCGCGCGTCGTCTCCGGATCGGTCGCGGTCACGGAGCCGTCGCTCGCCGCCCGCGCGAGCGTGACCGTCCGCGCACCGAGTGGCGTCACGGCGGCTTCGATCGACCGGATCGCCCTCGTCGAGGTCGCCGGCCCGAGACCCGACACCCCCGTCGCGTTGCGCTACCGACCCACCGGCGGACGCGATCGGTACCTTCCCCTCCGTACCGACGCCGTCCCCGCGAGGATCGACCTCGCCACCGGGGTAATCGACCTCCGCCCGGGCGGCGAGAGCCGGCTCGAACTCCGATACGTCGACGACGGCGGACCGACGGTTCGAATCACTCGCGTCGGGTGAGTCCTTATACGCGATGCCGCGGCCACGGCCGCCATGACACTCGACCGTACCGCGTTCTCGCGTCTCGGCGAGGAGTCGCTTCGCTCGCTTCCGTGGACCGACGGGGACGCGCCCGACTGTCGGTGTGACCCGACGTTCAGAGAGCCCGTCGGAACGGGCGTCGACGACCGCGTCGTGCTCGCGGTCGACGCGGACGAGTGTCCGGGTCGCGGCGACCTCGCTGCCAGTCCCGACTGCCTCTCGACCGTGGTCACGGCGCTGACGGACCGCGACGCGGACGTGATCCGGACCCATCACGGCGGGCGAGAACGGACCTACGCTGGCCGTGCCGCCGCGTGTCTGCTCGCCGCCGGTCGGTTCCGCGAACAGGTCGCGTTCCACGAGACGCGGCTCGCGGACCGGGTATGCCGAGATCCGGTCGGGGCCGCCAGCGAGGCCGACGGTCGCGCTGGCGCGCCGAGGCGGATCGCCGCCGAATCTGGTCTGTCCGAGGTGGTTGCGGGCGCTGACGAGACCGCCGACGTCCTCCGCGCGCACGCCGCCCCCCGGCTCGCAGCCGCGCGCGTGGCGTCCGAGCCGCCGCCACGGGCCGCTCTCGTCGATCGGTGGGATCTCACTACCGGCGCGACGGTACGACTGTACGAAGGCGACCGGACCCTGCGGACGTATCACCTCACGCCACCTTCGGCCGACCTCGATGACGAGGCGATCGCGCGGCTCGCGGCGGCCAAAGACCGGCTCCTCGACGATCCGGTCGGCGGCGACAGGGCACCGGGACGGGCCGTCCGGGCGATCGCGGTCGAGGGGGACCCGATTCCCACGCTCGTCGACGTGCTTCGGCGGCACACCCGAGGATACGGGGTGTTCGAGCACGTTTTCGCAGACGACCGCGTGAGCGACGCCACGCTGACCGCTCCGGTCACCGAGAACCCGCTCCGCGTGGTCGTCGACGGAGAGCGCTGCAGAACGAACGTTCGGCTCCCCCCGGAGGGTGCCGCCACGCTGGCCTCTCGGCTCCGGCGGACGAGCGGCCGGGGGTTCTCCCGCGCCAGCCCGACGCTCGACGCGACGCTTGAAACGGACGCGGGACGGGTCCGAGTCGCCGCGACGACGCCCCCGGCGAGCGACGGACTCTCGTTCGCGTTCCGCCGGGGTGACCCAGACGCGTGGACGCTCGCACGCCTCGTCGACGTCGAGACGATCACGGCCGACGCCGCGGGGCTCGTCTCTGTCGCCGTCGAGCGGGGCGTGACCGGCCTCGTCGCGGGCGGTCGCGGTGCCGGGAAGACGACCGCGCTCGGCTCGCTCCTCTGGGAGCTTCCGCCCGCGACGCGGTCGGTCCTCATCGAGGACACGCCGGAGCTACCGGCGGCCGCGCTGGCCGACGCCGGCCGCGACGCCCAGCGGCTCCGCGTCGGCGACGGTGCCGAACCCTCACCGAGGGAGGCGGTCCGGACCGCGCTGCGACTCGGCGGCGGTTCGATAGTGGTCGGCGAGGTTCGCGGCGAGGAGGCGCGAGCGCTGTACGAGGCGATGCGCGTCGGCGCGACCGGAGAGACGGTGCTCGGAACGATCCACGGAGAGGACCCGGCCGCCGTCAAGGAGCGCGTCGTCACCGACCTCAAGGTTCCGGCGTCGTCGTTCGCCGCGACCGACCTCGTCGTGCTTCTCGACGACCACGAGGTCGACGTGATAGCCGAAGTCGTCGACCGCAACGGCGACGCCCAGTTCGAGCCGCTGTACGAGCGGACCGGGGCGGGACTCGCGGCGACCGGCCGGATCGACCGCGGCGAGAGCCGACTGGTCGGTTCGCTCGCCGGGCCGGACGAGTCGTACGCCGAGGTCAGAGCGGCGATCGCCCGGCGAGCGGAGCGCGTCGCAACGGCGGTTCGGCGGCGACGGCTGGCACCGAGTCGATACGTCGGCGTCGACGCCGCCAACCGCGGTATCGGCGCATCCAGCCGAGACACCGACGCTCCGAACGGCGGTACACCTCGATGACCGATCCCAACGGATCGGCGGGCACTTCGACACGGGTGTCCGCGGAACGCGACGATGAGACGGGATCGCCGGAGCTCCGTCGGTCGCTCTCGTTTCTCGGGTGGAACCGCTCCCCGGAAGCCGTGATCGCGACCGGAAACCGATCCGGCGTCGTCGTCGGCCTCGCCGTCGGTCTCATCGCTGTGCTCGCCTTCGGGCCGGCCGCGAGCGGACTCGCCGGCCTCGTCGCCGGGCTCGGTGCGACTCACGCCGTCCATCGGGGACCGGTGTGGATCGCCTCGCTCCGCCGGACTCGCGCGCTCGGTGCCGCGCCCGGACTCGTCGGGCGACTCGTGTTGCGGATGCGGCTCGACCCCTCGACGGAGCGTGCGGTCCAGTTCGCCGCCCGAACGGGGAACGGACCGTTGGCGGACGCGTTGGCCCGCCACGAGCGTGGGAGCGCCGACGTCCCGACGAGCGGCCTCCGGGCGTTCGCCCGCGAGTGGCAGCCGTGGTTTCCGGCCATTGATCGCGCCGCAGCGCTCGTCCGGACCGCGGCGTCGGCACCCGCGGAGCGACGAGGACGGTGTCTCGACCGCGCCCTCGACACGACGATCGCGGGAACCACGGACCGACTCGCGGCCTTCGTGGGCGAGGTCCGCGGCCCGGTCTCCGCGCTGTACGCGTTCGGCGTCCTCCTCCCGCTGGCGATGATAGCGCTGTTGCCCGCGGCCGCGGCGTCCGGCGTGCCGATCGGCCCGGGCGTCGTCACGGGACTGTATCTCGTCGCGCTCCCTGCCGGCTTGCTCGCCGCGTCCGGATGGCTCCTCTCGCGCCGTCCGGTCGCGTTCGCCCCGCCGGCGATAGGGAGCGCTCACCGGGACGTTCCGAGGCGCGGCCCACACGCGATCGCTCTCGGCCTCGGGTCCGGCGTCACAGCGGCCGCGACGGCCGCGTGGGGGGTCGCTCGGTGGGCGGCACCCGTGGCGGGTATCGGCGTCGGTGTCGGCGTCGCACTGCTTGTCGCCGTCCGCGCCCGCCGCTCGGTACTCGCGGACGTGCGGGCGGTCGAGCGGAGCCTCCCGGACGCGATGACCGTCATCGGCGGCGACGTCGCCGAGGGCGTCTCTGTCGAGGCTGCTGTCGCGAACGCGGGCAAGCGGATCGACGACGCAACCGGCGAGCTGTTCGAGCGCGCCGGCCGCCGTAGCGACGCGCTCCGCGTCGGCGTACGAGAGGCGTTTCTCGGCCGCGGCGGGCCCGCCGTTGCGGTCCCGTCCCCGCGAGTCAACGGGGCGATCGCGCTGCTCGCCGTCGCCGCGAGGGAGGGCCGTCCCGCCGGCGACGTTCTGCTCGAATTGGCAGACCAGTTAGAAGAGCTCCGCGCGCTCGAAGGCGACGCGCGCCGACAGCTTGCGACAGTAACGGGGACGCTGACGAACACCGCGGCAGTGTTCGCTCCGCTCGTCGGCGGGGCGACGATCGCGCTCGCGACCGGGATCGACACGGTCGACGTCACGACGGTCGGAGCCGGGGCCGCTGCTGGAGCGGACGCGTTCGGGGCGGGCGGGATCGACGCTGGCGGCGCGGACCCGGGAGGCGGGGAGACACCGGGCGCGACGGCGACTCTCGCGGTACCGGTGCTCGGACGGATCGTCGGTGCGTACGTCTTGATACTCGCGGGACTCCTCACCGCGCTGGCGACGGGGCTCGAACGGGGATTCGACCGGACGCTCGTCGCGTATCGGGTCGGGATCGCGCTGCCGACCGCGACGGCGACGTACCTCGTCTCCTTCCTCGGAGCTGGACTCCTGTTGTAACGCGGTGGCCGGACACCGTGACTGTTCGACCGTCACGGTGCGCCCCGTCGGTCTCCGACATTGCCCGATGTCTTATATACCGAGCCGCGGCCAGCCGACCCATGTTCGAGACGAACGTCGACGCCACGTACGCGTGGCTCGGACTCGCCCTGGTGAGCGTCGCGACGGCGGGGGTCGCGGCGACGCTTCCGGCGTCTCCGCCGCCGGACGCGAGCGGTGTGGCGCACACGATCGATTCGGTCGCCGACGGCCCGTACCCGGCACGAGCCGAACACGGCCTCGCGGCGAGCCAGATCCGGCTCACGGAGCGGTCGATCGGACTGCGGGGCGACGGCGGTGTCGGATTCGCGTCGCTACGCGGGCCGAAGATAACGCCCGTCCCGGCGGGACACGGGAAGCGGAACCGGACCGACGGGATCGGCGAACTCCGACGGGTGCTCGACGGCGTCCCGCCGTCGTCCGCGTTCGACGATCCGGACGCCTTCGCGGCCGCGGCGTCGCACGCGCGCGATGTCGACGGAGCGTGGCGACCGGCACCGGGGCGGCTCACCGTGCGGCAGGTCCACTACGGCGGTGTCCATGTCACGCTCGTCGGGTGACCGGCTGTTCGGCCGCGGCGGTTCGACGGGACGAACGGAGACGGACCCCGCCGGTACGGGCGGCGGGTCCACGGCCCGCGCCGCGGTCGAGCCGGTAGCCGCGCTCGTCGCGGTGGTGGCCGTCGCTGCGGCGCTCGGACTGTACGTCACCGCCATCGACGACGCGACGCCGGAACACGAGCGAGCGGTCGCCGAGACGACGCTCGATCGGATCGAGCCGGCGGTCACCGCCGGCGGCGTCGTGGTCCCGACCCGACTGGGCGGGGTGCCGCGCCTTCGGTACGCGGCCACGGTCGAGATTCGCGCCGGCGGAGAGACGTGGCGCATCGGTTCCGGACCGGGCGCACCGGCGTTGGACGATCCGTCCGCGTCCGATCGGATCGACACCGCTCGGCGGACCGTGACCGTGCGGACTGCGCCGGGACGGAACGTCCGCGGCACGCTGCGCGCGGCGGTGCGGCGATGACGAGCACCGTGCTCGACGTGACCGTGATGCTCCTTTGCGTCTCGGCGAGCGTCGTCGCGCTCTCGTCCGGCGGGCTCCCGAACGGAGCGGGAATGCCGACCGCGAGCGAGAGTGCGGACCGCCTCGCAACGGAGACGGTGACGGTGACCTACGCGGCCCCGGACGCTCCGGGTGGGACCCGAACCGCTCACGCGACACGCGCGGAGTTTCTGGCGCTTCTCGCCGCCGGCCACGCGGCGTCCACGGACGGCGCGTCCGCGACTGACGGTGCGTCCACGGACGACGTGTCCACAGACGCCGACGCGCTCACCGACCAGAGGCGCCCCGTAGACTCGTTCGAGAAACGGGCGCTGGCCGCGGTCGAGTCGGGACTCGACGACCGAACGCGGATCGACGCCCGAGTGCGAGCGGTGGAATCGGTCGATCGGTCCGTCGAGCCGGGTGGAACCGCCGGCTCTCTACCGGCGGAGGCGGACGGATTCTCCACCGCCGTCACCGTCGGCAGGACACCGCCGCGGAGCGCCGACACCACGGTCGCCGTGATCACCCATCCCGTTCCGGACATCGCCTCTCCGGACGTCGCCGCTGCGTCGGACGATCACGTCCGAATCGTGGTCAGGCGGTGGTGACCGTGCGAAACCGAGACAACCGGGACGGCTCCGGGCGACGACCTCCGATCGACCGGCGGCGTCGGGTGTTCGTCGCCGACGAGCGGGCTCGCGTGCCGTTCGCGCTGATCGGCGTCCTGCTTCTGGTGTCGAGTTCTGCGTACGCCGCGGGCGTCGCAGATCAGGGACTGATCGCCGAGGACCGAAGCGTGGAACGGGCAGTCGAGCGGGTGGACGCCGACGCGACGGCGGCGCTCCGGGCGGCCGCGCGCGAGACCGCACACGCCGTGGCCGCAGCGCCCGTGACCGCCCCGGCTGACGCCGCCGGTGGCACTGAAACGGCGGTACGCGAGGGGTCGGCGTTCGAGGACGCGTTCCGAATTCGACTCGCGATCGCTGGGAGCACCGCGCTCTCAGCGGTCGCTGCCGACGTCGGTCCAGTCACCGCGGACGCGTCGCTCCCGCCAGTCGACGGGGTAAGCGACCTCGTTGACGCACGCGAGCGCGTGCGAATCGCTCCGGCCGCGAACGGAACTGCGGTGCGCGTGACGTTCGAAGCGGTGACCACGACCGCGACGCGGAACGGCCGAACCGTCGCGGAGGAAACCGCGGACCGGACCGTCGTCGTGGCGGTGCCGACCCTCTCGGCGCACGAGCGGACGGAGGCGTTCGAAGCGCGACTCGATCGGGGGCCGGTCGAGGGGCCAGGCCTCGGACGGCAGATCACGGCGAGCCTCTACGCGACCACGTGGGCCCGCGGATACGGACAGTACGCCGGCGCGCCGATAGAGAACGTCCTCGCGAACAGACACGTCGAGCTGTCGACGAACGCGGGGATCGTTCGGATACAGCGAGACGTCTTCGGCGCGAGCGATCCGGCGGCACGCGGCGGCGTCGCTCGCGCGACCGCTCGAACGGGACTCGTTGATCTGCTCGAACCGACCGGCGTCCGCGAGTCGGCGTGGACGAACGCCGTGCTCTCGGCACCCACGCCGGCGACCGAGGGCGCGTCCGACGGCGAGCGAGCGGTGTACGACCCGGCCCGCGACCGCGAGGCCGAACGGACGTCAGTGTCGGTCGGCCACGCCGCCGACGTCGCAGCGGTCGCAGTCCACGACGACGCCGCGGCGATCGCCGACCGCGCGTACCGCGTGACCGCGGCGCTTCGCACCTCGACGACGCAGACGGTCGACGGCGGACGTCTCGATCCGCCCCGCCCGGACCTCGACGAAGACTGGGTCCTCGACGACGTCGAGCGAGACGAGCGGACGCCGGTCGTCTACGGGAGCGGCGTCCCGCGCGGGACGCCGAGCGGGACCACAGAGCCGGGAGAGCGGCGCTCGTTCGGGGACGCGGCGCGGTCCGTGTCGGTCGAACGGACCGCGAGGGCCCGGTGGGAGCGAACGGTCATCCACGAGGGGGCAGACGGGACGATCACGGGTGTCAGCACCCGAAAAACGACGACGTACGACCGTGCGATAGACCAGTACCGGGTCCGCGTCGACGTCACGGGACGGCACGCGCCGACCGGCGATGCACCCGACCGGTCCGCGGCTACGTTCGGAGCGGGCGGTCGGACTGACGGTCCCGACCTGCGCGACACGCCGGGAGCAGCCCGGGCCGAACTCGGCGTCGACACGGATGCCGGCGTCGACCGTATCGCGCGCGACGCGATCGAACGTGGGCCAGTCAGGCGATCGGTGACCGTCTACGGCGGGCGGTCAGACGCCGATCGCGCGCTGATCGCAGACGACGTCTCCGCGCTGTCAGCGGAGGTACGAGACGTCGAGACGTCGGCCTCGATGGAGGCCGCTGCGGTCGGCGAGGCCGAGCCGTACACCGACCTCGCCGAGGCGGTCCGCGACCGCCGCGCCGACCTGATCGACGCGCCAAGAGCGTACGACGGTGCCGCCGACCGCGCCCGGACTGCCGCGCGCGTCGCGTTCGTCGACGCCGTCGTCGAGGAACTTGAGTCGGCGGCGAGCGATCGGGAGGCGGCGACGACGGCGTTTCTCGACCGCGTGAACGGCGCGTTCGACGGGCCGGCGGTCGGCGACGTGATCGCGAGCCGCGAGGCTACACGGGATCCGGGGACGTACACCGTCGCCGAGAGCGGGCCGGGCGGGGCGGTAACGTTCGCCCCGGCTGGCGGTCCGGGGTACCTCCCCCGAACCGCGGTCGACGGGGCAAACGTCGCGGGGCTGAACGGCACGACGACGCGGCCGCTCGCCGTTCGAAACGTCAACTACGTTACCGTTCCGTACGGCGACGTGTCGAGCGGCATCGTCGACCGACTGCTCGGAACCGGCGACACGGTTCGGGTGGGGACTGCCGGGCGCGCGCTGCGTCTGGCCGACGACGTGCTCGCCGACGGAGACGATCCGGATCTCAGTGCGGACAGAGACGCTCTCGCCGGACGGCTCTCCCGATCGCTTCGGGCCGTCGATCGGGAACTCGCGGGCGCGCTTCGCACGCAGACGTCGCTTTCGGCGACCCAGCGCCGCGACGTGATAGATCGCGTGGCGACCCGGTACGGATCGGTCGGCGATCGGGCCGTCGCGGTCGGGGACGGGACGTACCCGGAGCGGGTCGCAGCCGAGGCCGCGGCGACCGGATCGCTGTCTGATGCGGCTGAAACGGGCCTCACCGCGCGACTTCGAGTCCAGACGCGAACCGCCGCCGGCCGCGACGCGGTCCGGATCCCCGCGCGGTTCGTCGAGGGACCGACGAACGGCGCGCGGCTGCTGCTTCGTGACCGGATGGAGAAGTCAATCGAGGCCGAGATGGCGGCGGCCGGCGACCGCGCCGCGGAGGCGGTGAGAGAGAAGGCCGTCGAGGAGTACGGCGAGGAGGCGGTCGAGAAGTGGGAGCCGAAGCCGGTCAGGCGGGTCGGCGCGGGACTACCGGTCGCTCCCGTCCCCGGATACTGGGTGGCGACGGTGAACGCGTGGCGGGTGCAGGTGCGCGGCGAGTACCCGCGGTTCGCGGTGCGGGCCGACGTCGGAACCCCGGACAGCCGCTTCGAGTACGTTCGCGAGGCGGGAACCGTCACGGTCGACGTCGGCGGGACCGCGATTCCGCTCGGCGAGACGGAGCCGGTGCGCTTCGAGACGGGAACCGTCGTCGTGGTCGCCGTACCGGCCGGTCCACCGGGCGTCGGCGACGTCGACGGGGTCCGCGACGAGACGTCGAGCGGGTGGCCGTGTCCGGGCGCGATAGACGCCACACCAGCCGCAGACGATGGCTGTGCGGTGTCGTGAGCACGAGTCAGCTATCTCGTCTGGGAGCCCGCCGCTCCCGGCGTCGATCCGTGCGACCGCAGACGTTTTGCGATCCGCCCGCCGAGAGAGCCCATGTTTCACGAGGTCGTCGGCGACGCGACGGACGAACGAGAGGAATCGACGGCGGCGAGCGGGGGTTCGACAGACGTGACTGCGTCTGAGCTTCGATCGGCCTTCGCCGCGGCGCTGCGCGAGGCGGCCGCCGACGCCGGCCGGACGAAGCTTACAGAAGGTCTCGGATTGGACGCCGCGAGCGCCGACGCGGCGCTCGACGGCGACGTCGACGACATGACCGTCGCCGACGGTGCTGCGGTGCTCTCGCTGTCCGACGACCGCGACGCCGACGTCATCCTGGCCGAACTCAGAGACCACCTGTTGATGGGCATGACGACGGCCGTGCTCGACGTCGACACGATCGCCGCCGGGATCGACGCGGACCTGACCGGACAGGAGGTCCAGCAGGCGCTTGAGGGACGCGCCGCGATGACGGTCGGAGAACTCGCGGAGATAGCGGCACTCATCGAGCGCCGGAAACGATGAGAGTTACGATCGTCGGCTGTGGGTACGTCGGCACGGAGCTTGCGCGTCAGCTCGCCGAGCGCGGACACGACGTCTCGGGCGTGCGGCGGTCCGCTGACGGGCTCGACGCGATCCGGGAACTCGACGAGCGTGTCGACGACGCAGACGGGGGCGTTTCGGCCGTCCGCGCGGACGCGACCGACCCCGCGTCGCTCGAAGCGCTCCCCGACGCCGACGCGGTCGTCTTCGCGGCGAGTTCCGGCGGCCGTGGGGCCGAGGCCGCCAGGTCCGTGTACGTCGACGGGCTCCGGAACGTCGTCAACGAGTACGGATCGCGGGTAACGACGCCGGACCGGCTCGTCTACACATCCTCGACCGGCGTGTACGGCGACCACGGCGGCGCGTGGGTCGACGAGGAGACGCCGATCGATCCCACGACTGAGAAGACTCGCGTCCTCGCGGAGGCGGAGCGAGTCGCGCTTGAGGCGGCCGACGAGGTCGGGATCGACGGGACGGTCGCGCGGTTCGCGGGGTTGTACGGCCCGAACCGATATCGGATCGACCGCTACCTCGACGGGCCGGTCACCGCGGGCTATCTGAACATGGTTCATCGCGACGATGCCGCCGGCGCGGTCCGGTTCGTCCTCGACGCTGGGGTGGCCCGCGGCGAGCCCGTGCTGGTCGTCGACGACGAGCCGGTGGACAAACACGCGTTCGCCGACTGGCTCGCGGACGCGTGCGGCGTCTCCCGGCCGGCCAAGCGATCGAAGGCAGCGCGGATCGCCGACGGCGACCTCTCGGAAGCCGCCGAACGGCGGATCCGCACGAGCAAGCGCTGCTCGAACGCGCGGCTTCGCGAACTCGGCTACGCGTTTACGTACCCGACCTTCCGCGAGGGGTACCGTGACGCGATACGGGCCGTTCGGACCCGGCGCGGGTGAGGTTCGCGTGTGGCTTCGGTCGGTCCGATCGCGTCGAACTAGAACCGTAACCAACCTTCATGTACGGGGAGCGAGTCGCGGACAGACATGTGGGAACAGAGCGTGACCGACGGGCAGGTCTCACGGGCCGTCACGCTCGCGCGTGAAAATCCGGAACTGGTCGCAGCAGCGCTCCTCGCGGTCGGTGTCGGGGCCGTCGTCGCATACGCGCTGTTCCGTGCCCGCCGCCCTGCCGGCGTCACGTTCCGTCGGCTGCTGGCCGAACAGGACGAAATCGCGGTGTTGATGCACCCGAACCCCGATCCAGACGCGATGTCCGCCGCGCTCGGCGTCGCCTCTCTCGCGAATCAGGTCGGCGTCGACGCGACGGTTCAGTACCCCGGACAGATCCGACACCAAGAGAACCGGGCGTTTCGGACGGTACTCGACCTCGATTTAGACCCCATCGAACATGTGAGCGACCTCGCCGCCGAGTCGGTTGTGTTGGTCGACCACAACGAGCCACGGGGGTTCGGCGGAGCGGACGGCGTGCTTCCGACGGCCGTCGTCGATCACCACCCGGGTGACGGATCCGGGGAGCGGTTCACGGACGTGCGAACCGACTACGGCGCGACCGCGTCCGTCATCGCGGAGTACTTCGAAGAGAACGGCGCGACACCCGTTCCCCCGGACAAGCACGCGAGCGAGACGAAAAGCGACCTCACGCTCCCCACCGACACGGCGACCGGACTGCTGTACGGGATCTTAGCCGACACGAAACACCTCACGGTCGGTGCGAGCGAACCCGACTTCGCGGCCGCCGCCTACCTGTACCCGGGCGTCGACCAAGATCGGCTCGACCGGATCGCCAACCCGGCCGTCGACGCCGAGGTGCTGGAAGTGAAAGCGCGGGCGATCGCGGGCCGCCGGATCGAGGGCTCGTTCGCCGTCGCGGACGTCGGCGGCGTGAACAACGTCGACGCGATCCCGCAGGCCGCAGACGAACTGATCCAGCTGGAGGGCGTGAGCGCCGTCGTCATAATCGGCGAGCGCGACGGAACGGTTCATCTCTCGGGACGATCGCGGGACGACCGCGTCCACATGGGTAACGCCATCGACTCGGTGCTCTCGGACGTCGACAACGGTGACGGCGGAGGACACTCGCGGATGGGCGGCGGAACGATCACTCCGACGGTCGATCCGACCGGCGACGACGGAGAGACGACGGTGGATCGCGACGAGCTGACCGACGCGCTGTTCCGTGCGATGGCGGGAGACGTGTGAGCGCGGATCCCGATCGGCCGACCGACGAACAGTGGGGCGCGCTCGCGGCGGTCGGACTCGGGTACGCGGCCGCGGTCGGGCTGGTGTTCGCGCTCGTGTTCCTCGGTCCGTTTCTGGTCGTCGTCGGAGCGTGAACGACCGAAAAAAAGCAAAAAGGAAAAAGGCCGTCGAAACGCGGCAGTCAGGCGAACGCCAGCGAG
This sequence comes from Halorubrum sp. BV1, assembly GCF_000746205.1. Taxonomy (NCBI): domain Archaea; kingdom Methanobacteriati; phylum Methanobacteriota; class Halobacteria; order Halobacteriales; family Haloferacaceae; genus Halorubrum; species Halorubrum sp. BV1. The sequence continues at coordinate 230,283 of NZ_KN050825.1, read as the reverse complement.
TCGTCCGCCCCGCTCTCGTCGTCTTGCCGGAGCTTCTCGTGTGCGTCGAGGAAGTCGTTGAGGGTGACTTCCGTGCGGTCGTCGCGGATCGCGAACATCCCGGCTTCGGTACAGATCGCCTTGATGTCGGCTCCCGACGCGTCGGGCGTCAACTCGGCGAGCTCCGTGAAGTCGATATCGCTCGCGAGGTTCATCTTTCTGGTGTGGATCTGGAAGATGATCTCGCGGCCCTCGGTCTCCGGCTTGGGGACCTCGATGAGCCGGTCGAATCGGCCTGGCCGGAGGATGGCGGGATCGAGCATGTCGAAGCGGTTGGTCGCGGCGATGATCCGGACCTCCCCGCGCTCGTCGAAGCCGTCCATCTCGGAGAGCAACTGCATCATCGTCCGCTGGACCTCGGCGTCGCCGCTCGTCTTCGAGTCGGTTCGCTTCGAGGCGATCGCGTCGATCTCGTCGATGAAGAGGACCGCGGGCTGGTTCTCGCGGGCGACCTCGAACAGGTCACGGACGAGCTTCGCGCCCTCGCCGATGAACTTGTGGACGAGTTCGGAGCCGGCCATCTTGATGAACGTCGCGTCCGTCTCGTTGGCGACGGCCTTCGCGAGCATCGTCTTTCCCGTACCGGGCGGGCCGTACAGCAGCACGCCGCTCGGCGGTGTGATTCCCACGTCCTCGAACATGTCGGGATGTTCGAGGGGCATCTCGACGGTCTCGCGGACCTCCTGCATCTGGTCGTCGAGCCCGCCGATGTCGGCGTAGGTGACGTCCGGAGAGTGTTCGACCTGCATCACGCGCGCTCGGACGTCGGTCTCTTTCTCCAGTTTCTTCACGACCGACAGCGAGTTGTTGACGGCGACGCGGTCGTCGGGATCGAGCTTCTCTCGCATCTCCTCGGTGATCTCGGTGAGCGCCTCCTGGTTGTTGCCGTGCTGTTTGATCACCGCTCCGTCCGGCGTGATCTCCTGGACCGTCGCCACGAACAGCGGGGACTGTTTCAGCTTCTTGTTCTCGTGGGTGAGCCGTTCGAGCTTCTGCTGGTACTTGTTGTTCTCGGCGTTCGCGTCGAGGAGCTTGTCGCGCATCTCCTCGTTTTGCGACTCTAAGACGTCGAGCTCCTCTTGGAGCGACTCGATCTTCTCCTGTCTCGACGCCGACCCCTCGTAGGGCATCTCGACGTCGTCGACGGTGTCTGTCATTGGGCGTAATAAAGCGTCTCGCGCGTAAGAGGTTTCGGGTGGGAGACGATCTGTCGAGAGACTCTCTGAAATATTCTCTACAGTAATTAAAGTGGATAGTAAATATTATTATACAGCATTCACAACGGAGCGGTATACATGAGCACCACCGATGCCGCCGTCGCCGAAGAGAGCAGTACGGACCGCTGGAGCGACGTGCGAGACCTTCCGCCGAGCGCGAAGCTCGTCGCGAAGGTGCTCGACTACAACGACACCCTGACGCAGAGCGAACTCGCCGAGGAAACGCTGCTTCCGGCGCGGACGGTCAGGTACGCCCTCTCGCGGCTGGAGGACGAGGGCGTTGTGGACGCGCGGTTCTCGTTCACCGACGCGCGAAAGCGCCTGTACACGCTCGCGGTATGAGCCGCACTCTCGGTGCCACACTCTTGTGAGACATACCTGCGTGAGACATACCTGCGTGAGACATACCTGCGTGAGACATACCTGCGTGAGACATAC
>NZ_KN050825.1:188650-228489 GCF_000746205.1 Halorubrum sp. BV1 | reverse complement strand
GTGAGACATACCTGCGTGAGACATACCTGCGTGAGACATACCTGCGTGAGACATACCTGCGTGAGACATACTCTCGTGTTCCCACGTCCGAGCGTTAACAAGCGATAGCGACGCAGAGCGCGCGTGGTCTCCACTACCGCGGTCAAACGCGCGCTCGCCGCGCTCGCGACACGCACCGACACCGCGACGTCCCCCGCCGTCGCCGTGATCGACGAGGCGGACGCGGCGCGCACGGACCTCAGACGGGCCGCCGGATTCGTCCACGGCGGCGGGCTCAATCGCCTGCGCGAGGCGATCGCGGCCGCCGAGCGCGACGGCGACGACGCGGCGGCAGAGCGGGGCCACGAGGCGCTCGACGCGTATCGACGATTCCGGGCGGCCGCCGCCGGGTGACGCGGCTCGGCTCGGCCGCGTCAGCGCGACCCGTTCCCCCGGAACCCCTAAACCCGATACCGGCCAAGACGCGCACAGATGACACGGGTGATCCACACCGGCGACACCCACATCGGGTACGCGCAATACCACTCGCCGGTCCGACGCCAGGACTTCCTCGACGCGTTCGCCGCCGTGGTCGACGACGCCGTCGACGGCGACGTCGACGCCGTCGTCCACGCGGGCGACCTCTTTCACGACCGTCGACCGGACCTTCCCGACCTGATGGGGACGATCTCCGTCCTCCGGCGGCTCGACGACGCCGGAATTCCCTTCCTCGCGGTGGTCGGCAACCACGAGTCGACCCGGGGCGGCCAGTGGCTCGACCTGTTCGAGCGGCTGGGGCTCGCGACCCGCCTCGGCGACGCGCCGACCGTCGTCGGCGACACCGCCTTCTACGGGCTCGATCACGTCCCCGTCTCCCGCCGCGACGACCTCGACTACGCGTTCGCTGACCACGACGCGGAGTACGCCGCCTTAGTCGCCCACGGCCTGTTCGAGCCGTTCGGCTACGCCGACTGGGACACGGAGAAGGTGCTCGCGGAGAGCGACGTGGCGTTCGACGCGATGCTCCTCGGTGACAACCACACGCCGGACGTCGCCGAAGTCGCGGACACGTGGGTCACCTACCCGGGATCGACAGAGCGCGCGAGCGCGAGCGAGACGGCAGGCAGGGGATACAACCTCGTCACCTTCGACGCGGACGCCGCGGGCGGCGACGACCGCGTGGAGATCCGACGGCGCGCGCTCGACACGCGCCCGTTCGTCTTCGTCGAGGTCGACCTCCGAGAGGGCGAAGGCGAGTCGCGCGTTCGCGAGCAGGTGCGCCAGTACGATCTGGACGACGCAGTCGTCCTCGTCGACGTGACCGGCGAGGGCGACCCGGTCACGCCGGCCGCGATCGAGGCGTTCGCGACCGACGAGGGCGCGCTCATCGCCCGCGTGACCGACCGCCGGGAGGTCGAGACGGACGCCGAGGTGGACGTGAGCTTCGCGGACCCCGAAGACGCGGTCCGCGAGCGCCTCGACGAGATGTCGCTCTCGCCGGCCGCGAACGACGTCGAAGACGCGGTCCGGTCGGAGACGGTCCCCGACACCACCGTCAGGGAGACGGTGAAACGACGCGTCGAAGAGCGGCTCGACGATCTCGACGCGTTCGATTCCGGGGGAGAGGGCGGAAACGAGGACTCGGCGTCCGGCGGGACCGACACGTCTGACGGGACCGACACACCCGGCGGGGCCGCCGAACCGTCCACCGGGACCGCCGAACCGTCCACCGATGGCGCGGACACGGCTGACAGCGCTGACGACACGGACGGTGACGCAGACGCCGATAACGACGCGGACGGCGACGACGAACCATCCACTGATGACGCCGATCCGATCGACGGCCAAGTCTCCATGGAGGACTACCTGTGAACTTCGACCGCGTCCGGCTCTCGAACTTCAAGCCCTACGGTGACGCCGACCTTCGGCTGAGCGAGGGCGTCACCGTAATTCACGGACTCAACGGCAGCGGGAAGTCATCGCTCTTGGAGGCGTGTTTCTTCGCGTTGTACGGCTCGACGGCGCTCGACGGCACGCTCGACGACGTGATCACGAACGGGGAAGAAGAGACCGAAGTCGACCTGTGGTTCACCCACGACGGCGCGTCCTACCACGTCGAGCGGCGACTCAAGGCGTACGACGGGCGGATCGACCACCAGTGCACCCTCGAATCGACGGACGGAGAAGACGTGGTCCGTGACGGCGCGCGTGCCGTGCGGGAGTTCGTCACCGAGCTGCTCCGGATGGACGCCGAGGCGTTCGTCAACTGCGCGTACGTCCGGCAGGGCGAGGTGAACAAGCTGATCAACGCCACTCCCCGCGAGCGCCAGGACACGATAGACGACCTGCTCCAGCTCGGGAAACTGGAGGAGTACCGCGAGCGCGCGGGCGACGCCCGTCTCGGCGTCGAGGACGTCTTGGAGAACCGGCGCGGGCGGCTCGACCAGCTCGACGGCCAGATCGAAACGAAGGAAGCGAAGGATCTCCACGACCGGCTCAACGGGCTCGAAACCGAACTCTCGGAGGTCACAGACGAGATCGATCGGTGCGAGACGCAGCGCGAACAGGCGAAACAGACCCGAGAGGCCGCCGCCGAGACGCTGTCGACCCACGCGGAGAAACGCGAGACGCTGGAGGCGGTCGAGGCGGAGATAGACGAGATCGAAGCGGCGATCCGGGCGGCCGAACGCGAGCGCGACGAGCACCGCGACGCGGTCCGCGAGGCTCGCGAGCGGATCGGAGAGATCGAAGGCGAGATCGCCGACCGACTCGACGACGCCGGGCTCGACGCGGCGAGCGACGAGGCCATCGCCGAGCGGCGCGAGGAGCTTGCCGACCGCGAGAGCGAGATCCGCGACGAACTCGACGACGAGCGGGTGAACGCCGAGGCGTTCCGTAATCAGGCGACGAACCTCGCCGAGAAGGCCGCCGACCGCGACGAGCGCGCCGCGGAGGCGGAGTCAGCGGCCGCCGACCTCGCCGCGGAGGCCGAGGCGGCCGCGGAGGAGGCCGCCGACCGCGAGGCGTCGATCGAGGAGCTTCGTGGGGAGGCCGAGACGCTGCGCGAGCGGTTCGCGACCGCCGACGCCGACGTCGACCCCGACGGGGCGGCCGACCGGCGGGAGGTCCTCCGCGAGCGGCGCGGCGAGGTCCGTGAGCGGATCGCGGAGCTGGAAGCGGAGGTGAAGAACGCCCGCGATCGCGTCGCGGAGGCAGAGGAGCTGCTCGCGGCCGGGAAGTGTCCCGAGTGCGGCCAGCCGGTCGCGGACTCCCCGCACGCGAGCGGGATCGACGAGGACCGCGAGCGAGTCGCCGAGCTGGAGGCGGAACTGGAGGACGCCCGCGAGCGAGAGAGCGATCTCGACGACCGGGTCGCGGAACTGACCGACCTCGCGAGCGCGGCCGACCGGCTCGACGAGATAGACGACCGGATCCAGGCCCTCGGCGAGCGGGTCGACGAGAAGCGGTCGGAGGTGGAACGGAAGCGAGAGGCGGCCACGGAGAAGCGCGAGCGCGCCGCCGACCTCCGCGCGGAGGCCGAAGAGACCCGCGAGGTCGCCGCCCAGAAACGGGAGGAGGCCGAGACGGCCGCGGATCGCGTGGCAGAGTTGGAGGAGGCGCTCGCAGCGATTGAGGACGTCCGGGAGGCGGTGGCCGCGATCGAAGAGCGGCTCTCGGCTATCGCAGACGCGGAAGACGCGATCGAGCGGCACCGCGAGAAGCGGGAGAACCTAACGGAGGTGAACGACGAGCGACGCGACCGCCTCGCGGACAAGCGCGAGCGACGCGACGAGATCGCCGACGCGGTCGACGAGGACGCGGTCGAGACGGCGAGAGCGAAGAAAGCGCAGGCCGAGGAGTACCTCGAGGAGGTCGACGAGGAGCTCGACCGGCTCGCGGACCGCCGGACCGAAATCGAGAACGCGATCGGCGGCGTGAAAGGCGAACTCCGAGAGTTAGAGACCCTCCGCGAGGAGCGCGAATCGCTCACAGAGCGGGTGGACGCGCTCGAAGCGCTCCACGCGGAGACGAGCGAACTGGAGGCGATGTACGGCGACCTGCGCGCGGAACTGCGCCAGCGAAACGTCGCCGAGTTGGAGCGCACCCTCAACGAGACGTTCGAACTCGTCTACGGCAACGACGCCTACTCGCACATCGAACTCGACGGCGAGTACGTGCTCACGGTGTGTCAGAAGGACGGGGAGGCGCTGGATCCGGAACAGCTCTCCGGCGGCGAGCGCGCCCTGTTCAACCTCTCGTTGCGCTGTGCGATCTACCGGCTGCTCTCGGAGGGGATCGAGGGCGCAGCGCCGACGCCGCCGCTCATCCTCGATGAGCCGACGGTCTTTCTCGATTCCGGCCACGTCTCCCGGCTCGTGCGCCTCGTCGAGGAGATGCGCGGGTTCGGCGTTCGACAGATCCTCATCGTCAGCCACGACGACGAGCTGGTTGGGGCCGCAGACGACCTCGTCACCGTCGAGAAGGACCCCCGGTCGAACCGGTCGACGGTGCGCCGCGAGGACGCGGCGGAACTCGACGCGGCGTCGCTCGCGGACGATTGAACCGATCGAACGAACGGACGCCGGACTCGGAGACGCTTCGAAACGGAAACGGAAACGGGTACCGGCGATCGGTGAATCGACGCCGATTCCCTGAGTGGTTTACGCGGCGCGGCGTTCCTTCGCCTTCGGGCGGAGCTTCGTGTAGCCGCACTTGCGGCAGCGGTCGGCGTCGGGAGAGTTGCGAGCGTTACAGCGCATGCAGATGTGTCGATCGAGGTTGCGGCGTTCCGCGGCGTCGAAACTAGCCATACGACTACTGTCGTGGCGACGCTGTAAAAGCTTGCGAGACGCCGCCGGTCACGACGGACCGCGTCCGACTGTCCGGCTACGCGCCCGCCTCGGCGAGCGCCGCTTCGATGTCTTCCCGCTGTGTGACGCCCACGAACCGGTCGACGACGCCGTCGTCGTTCTCGACGATCAGTGTCGGAAGCGATCGCACCTGATACTGGTTGGCGACGTCCTGCTCCTCGTCGACGTTCACCTTCTGCAGTTCGAAGGCGTCGCCGAGGTCCTCCTCAATCTCCTCGAGGATCGGGTCCTGCGTCTTACACGGGCCACACCAGTCTGCGTGAAAATCCAGCAGTCGAACAGTCATTATCCGCCGCAACGTACCGTCGCACCGCGCATAAGGGTTTCCCACTTGTGCGTATTCGGGTACAGAATCGCCGGGCGCGGGACAGCGAGACCGCCGGGCGCGGGACAGCGAGACCGCCGGGCGCGGGACAGCGAGACCGCCGGGCGCGGGACAGCGAGACCGCCGGGCGCGGTTGGCGGACCCGGAGGCCGAGCGCCCGGGGCCGAGACGCGAGCGAAACGTTTAGAACGCGGTGAGACGGAACACAGTGTATGAGCAGTGGCTCCAACTCCGGCGGCCTGATGTCGAGTGCGGGACTGGTCCGCTACTTCGACAACCAGGGTCGGGACGCGATCACGATGAATCCGAAGACCGTCCTCGCCTTTTGTGTCCTCTTCGGCGTGTTCGTCCAGATACTCTCCCTGACCGTCGCGTAGATCGGCCGAGAGCGTCGACCGCGACGCTCGACGACAGACTCGACAGGCCGCCGATCGATCGACTGCCGGTCGATCGACGGCCGTCCGCGTAGCGCGCCCTTTTTCCCCGTCCTCGACGGATCGCCAGTCATGCAAGCAGGCGTCATCGCCGTGCAGGGCGACGTGGCCGAACACGCCGCGGCCGTCCGGAACGCCGCGGCCGCCCACGACGAGCCAGTGGACGTCGTCGAGATCAGCGAGGCGGGACTCGTGCCCGACTGCGACGTCCTCCTCGTACCGGGCGGCGAGTCGACGACGATCTCGCGGCTGCTCCACCGCGAGGGCATCGCCGCCGAGATCCGCGACCACGTCGCGGCCGGCAAGCCCGCGCTCGCGACCTGCGCCGGCCTCATCGTCTGCGCCCGCGACGCGAAAGACGACCGCGTCGACCCGCTCGGTCTTGTCGACGTCTCGGTCGACCGGAACGCGTTCGGGAGACAGAAGGACTCCTTCGAGGCGGCGCTGTCGGTCGACGGACTCGACGACCCGTTCCACGCGGTGTTCATCCGTGCACCGCTCATCGACGACGTCGGCCCGGACGTCGAGGTCCTCGCGACCGTCGACGGCGGGCCGGTCGCGGTGCGCGACGGTCCCGTCCTCGCCACCGCGTTCCACCCGGAGCTCACCGATGACCCGCGGATCCACGATCTCGCCTTCTTCCCCGAGCAGGAGGTGATGGCGTGAGCGACCCCGAGGCGGAAGCGACCAACGAGGCCGTCCTCGACGCGCTGTTCGCCACCATCGAGTCCCGGAAAGCCGAGCTTCCCGAAGGGTCGTACACCGCCTCCTTATTCACCCACGAGAAGGGTGAAAACGCCGTCTTAGAGAAGATCGGCGAGGAGTCGACAGAGGCTATCCTCGCGGCGAAGGACGACGACCTCGACGAGCTTACGGCCGAGAGCGCCGACCTCGTCTACCACCTCTTGGTGCTGCTCGCGATGAAGGACCTCGACCTCGACGACCTCCGCGGCGAGCTCCGCGAGCGATTCTAGCGCCGGCCGGTGAGCCGACACTGCACCGCGTCAGAAGACTTATTCGCCGCTACGGTCGTGAGCTACTGACATGAACACGGAGTTGCGGTCCCCGACAAACGGTCCGGATTCGGACGGCCGGGTGGGTCGCCCGTGACCGATCGGCCGAATCCGGACGCCGACCGCCGGGCCGTCGACCGGCGGACCGTGCTCGGCGCGCTCGCCGGAGCCGGGAGCGCCGCGGTCGCCGGCTGCTCCGGCTCGGAACCGGACGACACCGCGACGACCGACATGGATCCGGAGCGGCTCGCCGAACTCGCCGCGCGGTTCGCGCCGACGCTGTACTTCGACGCCGCGGAGCCGTGGTTCCCGACCGACCCGCGTCCGTACGCCACAGAGGAAGGCGGCGAGACGGTCGTCGACGGGCTCGACGCCTTCGACGGGTATCACGAGCGCTACGACGCGGCCGGCGTCCCTCCCGACCCGACCGTCTTCTATCACGGCGTCCGCTATGAGGACTCGCCGCTCGCGGTCGTCCAGTTCTGGTTGTACTCCGCGTTCGACCAGTTCACCGCGAACTTCCACTGGCACGACTGGGAGGTGCTCCATGTGTTCGTGGACCTCGACACCGGCGAGCCGCAGCTGTACGTCGCCAGCTCGCACTCTCGAAGCGTCCCGAACAACGAGTTCCTCGATCCCGACCCCGACCGCGTCCCGCGGATTCTCACTGAACTCGGCTCGCACTCCAGCACGCTCTCCGTCAACGATATTCCCGACGGGTTCCAGCGCGTCGGCGGCGACGGCCTGCTCGCCGACATCACGAACGCGACGATCGACACAATAGAGGACCTACTCGGCGTCCCCATCGCGTACGGGCTCCCACGCGACGAGGGGATGCGGCTCCCGTTCGTCGTCCCCGAGTACGAGGGCGAGCCGATCTACGACCACCCCGACCTCCCCGCCGTGACCGCCGACTCGCTGGTCGACGAGGCGCTCACGGTCCGGTCGCTCGACGCCCTCGCCGCGCCGCCAACGGAGCTCCCGCTTCGAGAGACGGGCGTCGCGTTCCGTCACCGGGACCGAGACGACCCCGAGGCGACCGACGCCGTCGAGTCTGTCGTTTCCTACGAACTCGTCGAAACGGCCGAGTTAGAGGACATATCGGCCTTTTCAGGCCCGCAGCTCAGCTTCGAGTTCGCGGTTCCGGAGGCGGTCGAGGACGCGGTCGCGAGCCACATCACGACGACCGGCGTGCCGTGGGAACAGCCCCGCTACGAGAATCCGGCGGCCGACATCAGCGCCGGCAACCATCGCGCGGAGCTCGCGGCCCGGTACGAGGCCGTCGCCGACCGCGCGGGGATCGGAGACGAGGCCGCCGCCGCGTTTGACGGGCTCGTCGCTCGCGTCACGGAGGCGGTCGAGAGCGACGAGGCACCGGACGGCGAGGGGCTGACGGTGACCGAGTCGACCGTCGAGTCGGTCGTGTTGATCGAAAGTGCTCCCGAGATGGTTCCGACGTTCGGCGGCGTCGCCGTCGCCGAGGGCGTCCCGGAGGGCGACCACCGTCTCACGGTCAACGGCGCGGGACGGACGCCGCACAGCGAGCGACTACGCGTCGCGGCCGACGAGACCACGGTCGCCGGCGTGGAGGGGGATATCCCGCTCGTCGCCCGCGAGGACGCGACGCGAGTCGAGATCGGCGAGGCGGCCGGCGAGACCGAACTGGCGCGCGCCGCGCTCGAAGACGACTTCGCCGGGCGGATCTACGACTCCGCGGTCGACGGAACCGACGCGGTGTACGTCCACGCGGGCGGCGCGTACACGGCCGAGGTGCGCGACGCGGCGGCTGAGATCGGCGCGTACCGGGTCACTCCGTCGGTCGACGACGCCGGGGCGGAAACCGGTTCGCCGATCCGGATCGAGCGCCCGGAGACGGGCGCGGCCTCGCTGGCCGGGTTCGTCGCCGACGTCGCCGAGGAGACCCGCGCGGAGGTGGCCGCGGCGAGCGGGGACGGTGACGACGACGATGCGGACGCCGGGAGCGGCGACAGCGAGGATGGCGATGGGAGCGCGGGCGACGCCGGCGGTCCGTCGAGCGCCATCACCGGACTCGAACGCGCGCTCGCGGCCGCGGTCGAGGCCGCCGAGCGCGCCGAGGCGCGGGCCCGCGAGGGCGACGCGCCCGGCGCGACCCGGCAGTTGGAAGCGGTCGCAGACCGGATCGCTCGGATCGAAGAGCGACTGGCCGCGGCCCGCGGCGGGCTTCCGCCGGGGCTCGCGGCGGCGACCGAGAACCGGATGGCACAGGCGGCGCGGCGCGTCGAACAGGCGCAGGCGTCGGGGTCGCTGTAGCGGACGGCGAGCGGGACGTCGCCGTCGACGCCGGCGGCGATCGCGGGAGACGCGTCTCGCCGGTGTTCTGGGACTCAGCGGACGATTCAGCGCTCGTATCGGCCGAAAAAAGGATCGGGAGGCGCGTCCGACTACAGCGGCTCGATCAGTTCGACGGCGTGGCCGTCGGGGTCTTTCACGAACGCGGTCCGCGCGCCCGCGGCCGGCTGGTCGCCGGGCTCTTTCACGACGCCGTGGTGGTCGATCGACTCGAACGCCGCGTCGACGTCGTCGACGCCGACGGCGACGTGGTCGAAGCGGTCGCCGTCGTCGCTCGGCGTCTCGCCGTCGGTGTCGGACAGCTGGAACTCCACGCCCGCGTCGTCGGCGACGTACACGTTACGCGTGTCGCCGTCCTCGGTCGTGAACTCCCACGAGCGCTCGAACCCGAGCTGTTCGACGTACCAGTCGGCCGTTCGGTCCGCGTCTTCCACGTTGAGACACGTGTGGAGAATCTCCATGGATCGCCGTCTCGCGGGGTGGACAATAAATCCCGACGAACCGCGCCGCGGAGGGACGCGACCCCCCCGGGGGTTGTGGTGCGACGTGGCCGCACGGTCGTCCCGATATCGGCCGACGGCGACGGGAACCATTACTCGGTATCATATTCATTTTTAACAAAGGATTTATTCGCACCGTACCGCCCAGTAGTAACATGGCAACTGAGCCCACGCGGGGGAACGACTTCACGGACCTCGACACGTCGTCTGCCGCGCTCGGTCATGACAGGCCGGACGTAGCCGCATTCAGGGAACTCGCGTCCGACCTCCGGGCGCGCGTCGACGGCGACGTCCAGTTCGACGAGTACGCCCAGGTCCTGTACGCGACCGACGGCAGCATCTATCAGGCGCGACCGGCCGGCGTCGTGACGCCGCGCTCCGTCGAGGACGTCCAAAAGACGATGCGGGTCGCGGCCGACCACGGCGTCCCCGTCATCCCGCGCGGCGCGGGCTCCTCGCTCGGCGGACAGACCGTCGGTCCGGGCTGTGTCGTGCTCGATTTTACGCCGAACATGGACGAGATAGTCGAGGTCCGCCCAGACGACCGCCGCGCGGTGGTCCAGCCCGGCGTGGTCCAAGACCACCTCGACGACCGGCTCGCGGAGGACGGACTGAAGTTCGCGCCCGACCCGGCGTCGTCGGCGCGGGCGACGGTCGTCGGCGGCATCGGCAACAACTCCACGGGTGCGCACTCGGTCCGCTACGGGATCACGGACGCGTACACCGAGGAGCTGAAGGTCGTGCTCGCTGACGGCTCGCTCATCCACACCCGAGAGGTCGTCCTCGACTCGCCGGAGTACGAGGAGATAGTCTCCGGCGACGGTCAGGAGGCCGCGCTCTACGAGACGACCCGCCAGCTCGTCGAGGACAACCAGGCCGAGATCGACGACAAGTATCCGAACCTCAAGCGGTCGGTGTCGGGATACAACCTCCACAAGGTGATCTACGAGAACGACGACGGCGAGGAGGTCATCAACCTCTCGAAGCTGTTCGTCGGCGCGGAGGGTACGCTCGGCACGATCGTCGAGGCCGAGGTGTCACTTGTCACCCGCCCCGAGGAGACGGCGCTCGCGCTGTACACCTTCGACTCGCTCGTCGACGCGATGCAGGCCGTCCCGGAGGCGTTGGAGTTCCCGGTGAGCGCGGTGGAGCTGATGGACGACGAGGTGTTCTCTCTCGCCGCCGGCTCACAGGAGTTCGCGCAGTACGCCGAGCCGATCCCCGACCGAGCCGCGGCGGCGCTCATGCTGGAGTGGGACTCGGAGCTCGTCGACGACTTCGAGTCGGCGATCGCGGACACGAACGCCCACTTCGTCGACGAGGGCGACGCCTTCGACGTGATCGAGGCGTACACGGAGGCGGATCAAGCGGACATCTGGAAGCTTCGGAAGGCGGCGATCCCGCTTTTGATGGGGATGAAGGGCGACCCCAAGCCGTACCCGTTCATCGAGGACGCGACGGTGCCGCCGGCGGAACTGGCCGAGTACGTCGGTCAGTTCGAGGAGGTGCTGACCGATCACGACACCTCCGCGGCCTACTTCGCGCACGCCGGCTCCGGAACGCTCCACATCCGTCCGATCCTCTCGCTGAAAGAAGAGGAGGGCGTCGAGAAGATGCACTCCATCTCCGAGGACGTCACCGACCTCGTCTTAGAGCACCACGGGGCGTTCTCCGGCGAGCACGGCGACGGCCTCGCGCGCACCGAGTTCAACCCGAAAATGTACGGCGAGGACCTGTGGGGCGCGTTCCAAGAGCTCAAGTCGACGTTCGACCCCGAGTGGCGGATGAACCCGGGCAAGGTCGTCTACGTCGACGGCGACACCGCCGACGAGCGCGGCTACCCCGACACCGCGGCCGACACCGACATGCGCGAGAACCTGCGGTACGGCCCGGCCTACGAATCCATCGAGCCGCAGACCGCGCTCGACTTCGAGGACGAGGGCGGCTTTTCGCACCTCGTCGAGCTGTGTAACGGCTGTGGCACCTGTCGGGAGACGGACTCCGGCGTGATGTGTCCGACCTACCGCGCCTCCGAAGAAGAGATTCAGGCGACGCGGGGCCGGGCGAACATGCTCCGGGCCGCCATCAGCGGGGAGCTGGACGAAGACGAGATCCACTCGGACCGGTTCCAAGAGGAAGTGCTCGGCCTCTGTGTCGGCTGTAAGGGATGTAAGAGCGACTGTCCGACCGGCGTCGACCTCGCGAAGCTAAAGGCCGAGGTGAAACACGAACACCACGAGAAAGAGGGATCGGGGCTCCGCGAGCGGATCTTCCGCGACATCGACCGGTTCTCGGCGCTCGGGAGCACGCTCGCGCCGATCTCGAACGCGGCGTCGAAGATTCCGGGAGCCCGCGCGGTGATGGACGCGGTCGCGGGTATCGCGCCCGACCGCGAACTGCCGACGTTCCGCTCCGAGAGCTTCGAGGAGTGGTTCGAATCGCGCGGCGGCTCGACGGTGTCCGCCGCGGAGGCGACGGACACCGTCGTGTTGTTCCCGGACACGTACACCAACTACAGCTACCCGGCGGCCGGGAAGGCGGCGGTCGAGGTGCTGGAGTCGGCCGGCGTCCGCGTCGAGGTTCCGGGTGACCTCGCGCCCTCCGGCCGGGCGGCGTTCTCGACCGGCTTCCTCGACGACGCCCGCGAGCGCGCGGCGACCAACGTCGAGAAGCTCGCGCCGCGGGTCCGCGAGGGGCAGTCGGTCGTCTTCGTCGAGCCCTCCGACGCGGTGATGTTCCAGGACGAGTACCTCGATCTCCTCGACGGCGAGGACGTGGAGGCCGTCTCCGCGGCCGCCTACGGCGTATTAGAGTATCTCGACGTCGGCCGCGTCGACGAGCAGCTGGCGTTCGACGCGCCGGCCGAGACGCTCACGTATCACGGGCACTGTAACCAGAAGGCGACGAACAAGGACCACCACGCGGTCGGCGTGATGCGGCGCGCGGGCTACGACGTCGACCCGCTCGACTCCTCGTGTTGCGGGATGGCCGGCTCCTTCGGCTACGAGTCGGAGCACTACGACATCTCGAAGGCGATCGGCCGGATCCTCTTCGATCAGGTCGACGAGAGCTCCGGCGACACCGTGACCGCGCCGGGCGCGTCCTGCCGGTCGCAGCTCGGCGATCGCGAGACCGAGACGGAGAACCCGCCGCACCCGATCGAGAAGGTCGCCGAGGCGGTGACCGGTCCAGCGGGAGCCGCGCACGCCGGATCGGCTGACGCGGCGCCCGCGGACGACTGAGCGGCCGGGTTCGGATGGAGATCTGAAGTCCCCCGGTTCGACTGGAGATCGGCCGCCCCAGTGTTCGACTGGAGATCGAGCGTTCGTCCCGCTTTTGTCGCCCCGAACACGCTCTCCGGGCGGGTTCGCGCACGCGCTGACCGCGGTTTCGATCACGCGTTCTTGACGCTATCCGAGTCCGCCCGGATGGAAAGCTATACGACGCCGACCCGACCACGAGTATATAAGCAGATGTCTCACGAGGGTTACGACCACACCGCGGTCGAAGAACGGTGGCAGGCGGCTTGGGCGGAGGCCGACGCGTACCGGACGCCGGACGAGGTTGACGACCCCACCTACGTGCTGGGGATGTACCCGTACCCGTCCGGGAAACTCCACATGGGGCACGTCCGCAACTACACGATCACGGACGCGTACGCCCGGTACCGCAGAATGCGCGGCGACGACGTGCTCCATCCGATGGGGTGGGACGCGTTCGGCCTCCCGGCCGAGAACGCCGCGAAGGAGCGCGACACCAACCCCCGCGACTGGACGTTCGACTGCATCGACACGATGCGCGGACAGATGCGGTCGATGGGGTTCGGCTACGACTGGGACCGGGAGATCACCACCTGTGTCCCCGAGTACTACGAGTGGAACCAGTGGCTGTTCTCCCGGTTCGCCGACGCGGATCTCGTCGAGCGGCGCGATGCCGAAGTGAACTGGTGTCCCTCCTGTGAGACCGTCCTCGCGGACGAACAGGTCGAGGGCGACGCCGAGCTGTGCTGGCGGTGTGACACGCCCGTCGAGACCCGCGACCTCGACCAGTGGTTCCTGAAGATCACCGAGTACGCGGACGAACTGCTGGAATCGATCGACGACCTCGAAGGCTGGCCGAACTCGGTGCGCCAGATGCAGCGCAACTGGATCGGCCGGCAGTACGGGACGACGCTCGACTTCGAAATCGAGGAGCACGGCCCCGTCGAGGCGTTCACGACTCGGGTGGACACGATCCACGGCGCGACGTTCTTCGCGCTCGCCCCCGATCACCCAATAAGCGAGGAACTGGCCGAAGCGGACGACGCAGTCCGCCGCTTCATCGAGGAGGAGGCCGATCCCGACGGCGACGAGCCGAACGGCGTCGAGACCGGTCTCACCGCCACCAACCCCGCCACGGGCGAGGAGATCCCCGTCTTCGTCGCCGACTTCGTGCTCTCCGACGTGGGGACGGGCGCGCTGATGGCCGTGCCGGGCCACGACGAGCGTGACCACGCCTTCGCCGAGAAGATGGGCGTCGACATCGAGCCGGTCGTCGCGCCCGAACCCGACGACTGGGACGGCGAGACGGTCCCGGACGCGCCAGACGTGAGCGACGAGCCGTTCACGGACGACGGCGTGCTCGTCAACTCCGGCGCGTACAGCGGTCTCGACAGTGAGACGGCGCGCGAGCGGCTGACAGACGACATCGAGAGCGCCGCGGAGAGCACCCAGTACCAGCTCCGAGACTGGGGGATCTCCCGCCAGCGCTACTGGGGCACGCCGATCCCTATCGTGCACTGTGACGACTGCGGCCCCGTGTCGGTACCCGACGAGGATCTGCCGGTCGAGCTGCCGGAGTTCATCAACACGACCGGCAACCCCCTCGACGCGGCAGAGACGTGGAAGCAGACGACCTGTCCGGAGTGTGGCGCGCAAGCGACCCGCGAGACGGACACGATGGACACGTTCGTCGACTCCTCGTGGTACTTCCTGCGGTACGTCTCGCCGGACCTCGCCGACGCGCCCTTCGATCTGGACCGCGCCAACGACTGGATGCCGGTCGACCAGTACGTCGGTGGCATCGAACACGCCGTGATGCACCTGCTGTACTCGCGGTTTTTCACCAAGGTGCTCGCCGACGAGGAGGGGTTAGCGCACCGCGAGCCGTTCACGAACCTGCTCGCGCAGGGAATGGTGCAGCTCGACGGCGAGAAGATGTCCAAATCGAAGGGAAACACGGTCTCGCCGCAGCGCATCGTCGAGGAGTACGGCGCGGACACCGCACGGCTGTTCATGATGCAGGCGGCCCAACCCGAGCGTGACTTCGACTGGAGCGAGGAAGGCGTCAAGTCGACGCATCGGTTCTTGGCGCGGCTCTCCGACCTCGTCGAGGAGTACGCCGCGGGCGACGTCGAGACGGCGGGCGCGGACGTGGTCGAGCCGGGCGACGCGGCCAACGCCACCGACTTGCCGCCCGACCGCGAGACGATCGACGAGTACGTCGCGGGCGAGACCGACGCCGCCGTCGCCATCGCAGGAGACGAGTACGACGACCTAACCTTCAACGTCGCGTTGCGCGAGGCACAGGACCTAGTGGGGACGCTTCGGAGCTACCGAGAGCACGCCGAGCCGCACCCCGCGGTATACGAGCGCGGACTCGACGTCGCCGTCCGACTGCTCGCGCCCGTCGCGCCGCACCTCGCGGAGGAGCTGTGGGAGACGCTCGGTCGCGACGGGCTCGTCGTCGACGCCGACTGGCCGACTGCGACCGCCGACCGCGAGACGGTCGAGCGCCGCCGCAGACTGGTGGCGAACACCCGCGAGGACGTGCGCGACATCGTCGACGTCGCCGGGATCGACGACCCCGAGCGGATCGACGTCGTCGTCGCGCCCGACTGGAAGTACGACGCCCTCGACATCGCGCTCGACAGCGACGCCGACAACCTCATCTCCGAACTCATGCAGGAGTCGCACATCCGCGAACAGGGCGACGCCGCCGCCGACTACGGGCAGGACCTGCAGGCGAACCGCGAGGCGCTACGGGAGACGCTCGCCGGCGACGACGAGTACGACGCGCTCCGCGCGGCCGCGTGGCTGATCGAGCGGGAGTTCGACGCGCCGGTGCGAGTCGAGCGCGCCGCCGACGCCGACGAGAGCATCGTCCGGAAGGCGGAGCCGGGTCGTCCCGCGATCGACATCACAGAGTAACCCCTGCGGCGCGTGCGCCTCGCACTCACGGGGAGGGGCTTGGTGACGGGCAGCGGGATCGCGCCGGACCGGCGGCCGAACACTCGGTAGCGGTCTATAGGCCTCCCTATCGCTCCGAAGCAACGACTAAATCGGTACCGCTCGCACATCGAGGCGTGACTCACCAGAGCGAGCAGCCGACTCACCGAGTCGCGTTTGTCTGCGTCCAGAACGCCGGGCGGAGCCAGATGGCGGCCGCGTTCGCCGAGCGCGAGCGCGACCGACGCGACGCGGCCGACCGGATCGAGATCGTGACAGGTGGGACGCGGCCTGCCGATCACGTCCACGACGTCGTCGTCGAGGCGATGGCGGAACTGGACATCGACCTGCGCGATCGAACGCCGCGAGAGGTGACGCCCGACGAGCTACATGCGATGGATCTCGTCGTCACGATGGGCTGTTCGGCCTCCGACGTCTGCCCGGCGGCGTGGAACGGCGAGAGCCGCGACTGGGGGCTCGACGACCCGGACGATAAGCCCGTCGAGGCGGTCCGAGCGATCCGTGACGAGATCGACGACCGCGTCGTCGCCCTGTTCGACGAGATCGTCTCTGAGACGCCGTCCGCGGAGTGACAGCGCACTCGCCGCCTTTCGAGCGGCGACCGCGTCGATTTGGGTGTCGCCGGCGCACCCTTTATACCACCGGGAGCGTAAGCGGCGTGTATGCCCCAGTGTGAGATGTGTGGTGCCGAGCAGGCCTCGCTGACGACAACGAAGGTCGAAGGCGCTGAGCTGGAGCTTTGCAGTTCGTGCACGGACTTCGGTACGGAGGTCCGCGACGAGTCCACGAGCTCCGGCGGCAGCAAGTACTCCACGAGTTCAGACACCGGGACGTCGTCGTCGTCCTCGTCGTCCTCGTCGTCTTCGTCCGGACAGTCGACCCGTCCCCGAGACATGTTCGACGACATGGACGAGATCGCGACGGACTACGACGAACGCATCCGTGCGGCCCGCGAATCAAGCGGCCTGAGCCAGGAGGAGCTCGCCGACCAGCTCAACGAGAAGGCGAGCCTCATCCGGAAACTCGAACGCGGCGACACCCTCCCCACGGACGAGGTCCAGCGCAAGCTCGAACGCGCGCTCGACATCTCGCTCGTCGAGGGACAGTCAGTCGACGACGCCGACTGGGACTCCGGTGACGCGGGGACCATGACGCTCGGCGACGTGGTCAAGCGAAAAGACTGATTCCGTCGCGACTACCGGTTTCGGCCGGTGTCGTCGCTCTCGCCGGTGTCGTCGCTCTCGCCGGTTTCGCGCGCCTCGTCGGCCGCCGGCCCGTACTCCTCCGTCAGGTAGTCGATGATCTCGTCTACCGTCTCCGGATCGTAGCTCCAGAACCCGTAGAACTCTCCGGACGCGCGCTCTTCGGCGAGGAGCGCGCACTTCGCCTCGTCGAGTCCGCCGCCGTCGTAGGCGACGAACCACGTCTCGCGGATCTCGGCCGTGCGGCCGACGTGGACCGTGTAGTGCTCGACGTCCGGCGCGTTCCCCTCGTCGGCCGCGTACGCGTGCACGTCGAGGTCCGTCTTCTCGCCGAGCACGTCGTAGGTGTCCGTCTCGCCGGTGAGCACGTCGAGCGTCTGGAACCCCGCGTGGAGTTCGCCGTCGCCGACGCGCCACGCGCGGTCTTCGATCTCGCGGGAGGCCGCAACCATGTCCGCCCGCGAGTACGAGGTGAACATCGTTTCGTCGAGGTGATCGAGGACCGCGCCTCCGGCCCGCGTCCCGCCGCGTCGCGACCCGACGGCGTCTCTGTCGCCGTCACCGCCTCCGGGCGGACCGGACCCGGGAAGGAGTTCGTCGACGCCGACCGCGGTGACGAACTCGCCGTCCCGAGCCAAGACGGCGAACGCCTCCGGCCCAGCGGCGCTCCGTTCGTCGACGATCCGGATGTTCCGGTCCGCGAAGTGATCCCGGAGCGCGTCCGCGTCCGTGGCGTCGGCGTTGTAGACGGTAAGCGTGGCCTCGTGAGCTTCCACGCCCGCGATGAGCTCGATGAGGGACATCTTCGTCCGCACCCACAGTGCCGGGGTATAAGGTCGTTTATGCTCTTTGACCCCCCGAGAGCCGACGGGATGACGACCCGGAGCCTCGAAGCGGTCACGCGCCGAAGCGGACAGCTGGCCCCGAAGCATGAACCTATTTGCGGCCGCGGGCCTCTCATACAGACATGTTCATCCTGGTGAACCTCAAGGCGTATCCCTGTGATCCGATCGAGGTAGCGACGGCCGCCCGCGACGTCGCCGAGGCGTCCGGCGCGCGGATCGCGGTCTCGCCGCAGGCCGCCGACATCGCCCGCGTCGCGGACACCGGCGTCGAGACGTGGGGCCAGCACGTCTCGCCGAACGCCCACGGCTCCCACACCGGTTCGACCCTCGCCGAGGCGGTCGCCGACAACGGTGCCGTCGGCACCCTGATCAACCACTCCGAGAACCGACTCACACTCGCGGACATCGACGGCTCGGTACGCGCGGCCGAGCGCGCCGACTTGGAGACCGTCGTCTGTGCCAACAACCCCGCACAGGTCGGTGCGGCCGCGGCACTCTCACCCGACGCCGTCGCCGTCGAGCCGCCGGAACTCATCGGCGGCGACGTCTCCGTCTCGACTGCGGACCCGGGGATAGTCGAGGACGCGGTCGCGGCCGCTGACGCGGTCGACTCCGACGTGGACGTGTTCTGCGGCGCTGGCGTCTCGACAGGCGAGGACGTGATCGCCGCCGGCGACCTCGGTGCCTCGGGCGTCCTGCTCGCCTCGGGCGTCGCCAAGGCCGACGACCCGGAGGCGGTGCTCGAAGACCTCGTCAGCGGGCTCTGAGCCCTCCGCGCCGCCCGCCACCGTGGGCCGCAGTCGCCCCGTTGCCCCCGACCGTGCTCGCCCCGCCGGCTGCTGCGCTTGCGGATCTGTATAAAGACATCGATGTGAGCGACTCACACGATCGAGAAATCGCACGACGCAAGCGGGTTCGGTGTCGCGGACGGATCGCGGCGTCTAGTAACCTTTAACCGACACAAGCCGCTACCTGTGGGCAAGATGGCGAGCAACAAGATTCTCGGTATCGACCTCGGTACCACCAACTCCGCCTTCGCGGTCATGGAGGGCGACGAGCCCGAGATCATCGCGAACGCGGAGGGCGACCGGACCACGCCGTCCGTCGTCGCGTTCGCCGACGACGACGAGCGACTCGTCGGGAAGCCGGCCAAGAATCAAGCCGTCCAGAACCCGGACCGCACGATCCAGTCGATCAAGCGGCACATGGGCGAGGACGACTATACCGTCGAGATCGGCGACGACGAGTACACGCCGGAGCAGGTCTCGGCGATGATCCTCCAGAAAATCAAACGCGACGCGGAGGAGTATCTCGGCGACGACGTCGAGAAGGCCGTGATCACGGTCCCCGCGTACTTCAACGACAAGCAGCGGCAGGCGACGAAGGACGCCGGCGAGATCGCCGGATTCGACGTCGAGCGCATCGTCAACGAGCCGACCGCGGCCTCGATGGCATACGGCCTCGACGACGAGTCCGACCAGACCGTCCTCGTGTACGACCTCGGTGGCGGCACGTTCGACGTCTCCGTCCTCGATCTCGGCGGCGGCGTCTACGAGGTCGTCGCCACGAACGGGGACAACGACCTCGGCGGCGACGACTGGGACGAGGCGCTCATCGACCACCTCGCAGATGAGTTCGAAAACGACCACGGGATCGACCTCCGCGAGGACCGACAGGCGCTCCAGCGGCTGAAAGACGCCGCAGAGGAGGCGAAGATCGAACTGTCGAGCAAGAAGGAGACGACGGTCAACCTCCCCTTCATCACCGCGACCGACAGCGGCCCGGTCCACCTCGAACAGTCCGTGACGCGCGCAACGTTCGAGAACCTCACGGGCGATCTGTTAGAGCGCACCGTCGGTCCGACGGAGCAGGCGCTTTCGGACGCCGGCTACGACAAAGGCGACATCGACGAGGTCATCCTCGTGGGCGGTTCCACCCGGATGCCGCAGGTCCAAGAGAAGGTCGAGGAACTGGTCGGTCAGGAGCCGAAAAAGAACGTCAACCCCGACGAGGCGGTCGCGCTCGGCGCGGCGGTCCAGGGCGGCGTCCTCTCCGGCGACGTCGACGATATCGTTCTGCTCGACGTGACGCCGCTCTCGCTCGGCATCGAAGTGAAGGGCGGTCTGTTCGAGCGGCTCATCGAGAAGAACACCACGATCCCGACGGAGGAGTCGAAGGTGTTCACGACGGCCGCGGACAACCAGACGTCCGTGAACGTCCGCGTCTTCCAGGGTGAACGTGAGATCGCAGAGGAGAACGAGCTGCTCGGCGCGTTCCAGCTCTCCGGCATCCCGCCGGCACCCGCGGGAACCCCGCAGATCGAGGTCTCCTTTAACATCGACGAGAACGGCATCGTCAACGTCGAGGCGGAAGATCAGGGCTCGGGCAACGCCGAGTCGATCACCATCGAGGGCGGTGTCGGCCTCTCCGACGAGGAGATAGAAGAGATGCAAGAGGAGGCCGAAAAGCACGCCGAAGAAGACGAGGCCCGCCGCGAGCGCATCGAGGCGCGAAACGAGGCCGAGACCTCGATCCAGCGCGCCGAGACGCTCCTCGAAGAGAACGAGGAGGAGCTCGACGCGGACCTCATCGACGACATCGAGGCGGCGATCGAAGACGTCGAAGAGACGCTCGAAGACGAGGACGCAGAGACCGAGGAGCTCGAATCCGTCACCGAGGCGCTCTCAGAGGAACTCCAGGAGATCGGCAAGCAGATGTATCAAGAGCAGGCGGCACAGGCCGGTCCGGGCGGCGCTGGCGGCGCGGCCGGCGGTCCCGGCGGCATGGGCGGTATGGGCGGCGCGGGCGGCCCCGGCGGCGCGGGTCCCGGCGGTGCGGCCGACGCGGACGACGAGGAGTACGTCGATGCCGACTTCGAGGACGTCGACGGCGACGAAGACGAAGACGACGAGTAGCTGTCACCCGACCCCGGCGGATCACCACACACTATTCACGTAACGCATGAGCGAAGACTTCTACGACGTCTTGGGCGTGTCGCGGGACGCCAGCGAAGACGAGATCAAACAGGCGTACCGCAAGCAGGCCGCCAAACACCACCCAGACGTCAGCGACGACGAGGACGCCGAAGAGCGGTTCAAGAAGATACAGAAGGCAAAAGAGGTGCTCACGGACGACGAGAAGCGCCGTCAGTACGACCAGCTCGGCCACGACAGGTTCACCGAGGCCGACAAGCGCGGTGCGACGGGCGGCGGTGGCCCCGGTGGGGCGGGCGGTCCGTTCGGTGGGGCCGGCGGCGCGGGCGGAGCCGGCGGCTTCGAGGACATCTTCAACCAGTTCTTCGGCGGCGGTCGCGGCGGCGGTGGCGGTCCCAACAACCGCCCCCGACAGGGACGCGACCTCAAGACGGGGCTCGAGATCACGCTCGAGGAGGCGTTCGAGGGCGCGACCAAACAGGTCACGCTCACCCGTCCGACGACCTGTGACACCTGTGAGGGCGCGGGTCATCCGCCAGACGCCGACGTCGAGACCTGCCCGCAGTGTAACGGCCGCGGACAGGTCCAGCAGGTTCAGCAGACGCCGCTCGGTCGCGTCCAACAGACCTCAACGTGTCCCCGGTGTGAGGGGACCGGCGAACTGTACAGCGAGGACTGTGCGGACTGCGGCGGCGACGGGGTCGTCCAAGAGGAGGCGACGCTCTCAGTGGAGATCCCGCCCGGCATCCGCTCCGGACAGAGCCTACGGATGGAGCGCGAGGGCGCGCCCGGCGAGAACGGCGGGCCGAACGGCGACCTGCTGATCGAAGTCGACGTCGACGTGGGCGACCGCTTCGAGCGCGACGGCGACGACTTACATGTGAGCGAGGCGATATCGTTCCCGCAGGCCGTCTTCGGCGACACGATCGAAATCGAGACGGTCGACGGTAGCGTCGAGATGGACGTCCCCGCAGGCACGCAAAGCGGGGAGACGTTCCGGCTGCAGGACAAAGGAATGCCTCGGCTGCGACGCCGCGGTCGCGGCGACCTCTACGTACAGGTCGGCGTGGTGATCCCCGAGTCGCTCAACGACGAGCAGCGCGAGGCGCTGGAGGCGTTCGCCGAGGCCGGCGGCGAGGACATCGACGTCGGCGGCGGCTTCTTCGAGAAGCTGAAGAGTTCCTTCTAGCGGTCGCGGGAGCGGTCGATGGCTTCCGGTGTATTCTCTCGGATCCCGTCTTCGCCGACCCGTAACTTTTCCGGCACCCACGGCGTACTCCCGATATGGGATACGACACGACCACCTACGACGACGTCGAACCGCGCGCGCCCGGCATGTACTTCCTCCGCGACGCGCTCGACTGTGAGCGTCTCGGTGTAACCGTCGTCGAAGCGGACGACGGGTGGGACGGACTGGAGCACGACCACGCCGAGGACGGCCACGAAGAGGTGTACGTGTTGATCCACGGCGAGGCGACGCTCACGGTCGACGGCGACCCCGTCGACCTCGGCCCCGGTGACGCGGTGCGCGTCGACGCCGACTCGACGCGTGACCTCTCTTTTTCTGCCGACGGCTCGAAGATGATCATCGCCGGCGCGCCCTGAGCGGACACGCCGCGGTCGCGTGTTATCTATCGATTGTACCGGAGTCTGCGCGGCTCACTCCCGCGAATAGCGGAACAGCGCGCTCGCCGCGAGGACTAGCTCAGCGCCCTTCGAGATGACGGCCGCCGGATTGAGCGACCCTTGCCGGTAGAACGCGTCCACGCTGAATCCTTGGAAGACGAACAGCGCGAGCACGGTCACGAGCGCGTAGCCCGCGGCCACGAGATACAGCTCCCGTCGCCATCGCCCCGAGACGTAGAGCCCGATGCCGCCGAGGAACCCGAGTCCGTTGAGAACGAACAGGGCAGCCATCATCTGGCTGAACTGTATCACTTGCGTCGCCAACACGAGGTGAAGGACGCCGGTGACTCCGGCGGCGAGGATAGCGATGTAGCTGGCCGGGTGTCTCGGTACCCCCGATTCGGTCGACGCCGTCGATGGTGCCATGGGCGCATTTCCCGACCGGCGCATATAACTCCGGCTTGCGGTCTCACGCCGTGACAAACGCGACTGTTCGTGTGCGAAACGGCGATGAAAATCGGAGCGTCGAAACCGCGCCGCGCTACTTGCCCTGCCGACCGTTACTGGAGACGCTCGGGCGGGTCTTCTCGGTGCCTTTTCCGCGCGTGCGCTGACCGCGGCCCTTGGTGCCGGCCGAGGTGAGTCCGCGGAATGCCCGACCCTTGTGGTCGTCGGACGTGATCCAACTCAGGTCGTCGTCGTTCTCGATCGCCGGGTGGGCGGGATCGACGAGGATGACTTCGTGCCACTTCTGGGAGCCGTCTTCGCCGACCCAGTAAGAGTTGAGCACGCGGAGGTTGCGGTACTTCCGCGAGGCGCGCTCCTCGGCGATGCGCTGGATCGACTTGCGCCGCGAGAGGCGGTTGACGCCCTGCCGCTTCGAGCGACGCCCGGCCTTGAACCGCTGTTTGCGCGAGCCGCCCTTGCGGACGCTCACGCGGGCGACGATGACGCCCTGTTTGGCCTTGTAGCCGAGTTCGCGAGCCTTGTCGAGTCGCGTGGGGCGCTCGATGCGCTCTATGGCCCCCTCGTCGCGCCACTCCTGTTTGCGCTGCCACTGCAGTTCCGCGAGCTTCCCCTCCTTGGGGGACCGCCATGCCTCCTTGATGTGCGAGTAGAAACTTCGTGCCATTGTGTGTTCGCGGACGGTTGCGATTCAGCCGCGAGGCGGCTACATGTCGTCTCGTCCCGGCGCGTCGGCGGCGAGCCGTCGACGCGGCCGGCGGCGAGTGCCCGCTGTGTCCGCACCAGCGAGTTACCCGTAGCTTCCCCGGGATAGGTTTTAACGGCTTCGCTACGCGCCGTGTGTGCGAACCGATACCGGTCGGCCGGCGGGGAGCGATCCGCGGCCGACGCCTCCAGCTATCTCTCGTGATAGCTGGCCCACTACAGTCAAGTGCCGACGAGGCGGTGAGACGCGTATACAGGTCTCGGTCGGCACGGCGACCCGATCCGACCGGACAGCCCGCTCCATATGATCTCACATACGACACCGTCGACCGCCGCGATCCGCGTTATCTGCTGTCTCGTCCTCTGTTTCGCGCTCGTCGGAGCTAGCGTCGGAGCCGACACCGCTGTTGCACAACAGGAGACGACGATCGACGTGTCGGTCGACGGCGACCGGCTCGTCGACGGCACCGAACACGTCGTCCTCACGGACCCGACGGCGAACGTCAGTGTCGAGGCGAACGCGACGATAGACCTGATCGAGATCCGCGTTGACGGCGACATCCGCCACACCTATCGACCCGACTCTCGGTCGTTCAGCCGGGCGATCCCGCTCGATCTCGACCCGAACGAGAACACGGTCGAGGTGATAGCGCGGGCCGACGATGTGGCCACGTTCGAAGCGACGATGACGAAACACACCGCCGCGCCGCGCGTGCGGTACACGTCTCCGTTCTCGACGAGCGTCCTCGGCGGACCCGACAACGAGACGAACGTTTCGAGCGGTCAGGTGCAACTCGCCGGGAGCCTCCACACCGTGTCGTCGGTGAGTCACATTCGCATCGAGCGGACACACGTGTACAGCGACGGCAACGAGACGAACTTGACGAACTGTGACAGCCAACCCGAGTGTCACACCGACCGGACGCTTCACCGCATAAACGACCCCGGCGACTCCTTCTCACAGGACCTGCTGCTCGGCGAGGGTCGAAACGAAATCGTCGCCCGATACACCGACGAGAACGGGCGGACGAACGTCGACTCGTTCAGACTCATCGTCGACGACGAGACCGATCCGGAAATCGATCTCGACGTTCCAAACGAGAGCTACGTCGATTCGGTCCGCGTCCGCGGGACGGTCCGCGACGAGACGAAACTCCACCGCGTGACGCTCAACCGGACAAGCAACAACGCGTCACAGGTACTGCTGACCGGAACCGATTCCGAGCCGGACCCGAACCGGTTCACACACGAGTTCGACACGACGGTTTCGCTGTACGACGCCGAAAACGAGTTCCGGCTCGTCGCCGAAGACGCCGCCGGCAACGTCCACGAACAGACGTTCACGGTCGAGTACGACCCGTCACCGAACATCTCCGTCACCGAAAACGAGACGAATACGACCGCAGAGACAGTCCGCGTCGCCGGTACCGTCTCCGAGGCGCAGATCTCTCGCGTGACGCTCGAAACGATCGACACGCGGTCCGGCGACCGACTCGACATCACTCGCGCCTACGAGGCGAACACGCCGACGACACGCGTCGAGTTCGACCAGTCTCTCACGGCCGTTCCCGGCCACACGGTCGTCAACGTCATCGTCTCCTACGGCAACAGACAGGTGACGAAATCCGTCACGCCCTCCGTCGACAGGCCGGCGGACGAGCGCGTGGCGAACGAGACTGCCTCCGACGCAAGCACGGAGTCCGCTCCCGAGAACGACACGAGCGGCGTGGTGAGTGCAGCCGAGACCGACGGTGCCACAGATGACGAGACCGGCGACGACGACTCGCCGGCAGACGGCGACGCGGGCGGACCGACCCTCGTGCCGCTTCGCACTCGCGACGCGTTCGGCGGCGTCGTCGTCGTCGGTGCGACGTACCTCCTCGGTCACTGGGTGTGAGACGCACACCTGCTCCGTTCCGCTTCTCTGCAACACCCCGTCGAGCCTCGGTCACTCCAGACTCTCGCCCCGGTGTCTCTCGGACTCGCCACGCGTGCGGAGACTGCGGACCGCTTTTCGGACGCAGCGCTGCTGGCGACGGAGACCGCGACTGATCACGTCACACTCCGGCAAGCACCTGCTGGGCGGCGGCCCGAGACTCGGGAGACGTCTCTCTGGAGTGACGGATTCTGGACCGTCGAACACCACGAGAACAACGGCGTGGTGCCGGGAGACGCGGACGAGGTCGGTCAGTTGTACTCGACCGGTCCGCCGATAACGGTGTCGTTGCGCTGGGCGGTGACCTCGATGTCGAAGTCCGACGCGGGGTTCTGGAGGTCGAAAGCACAGGAGACCCCGCCGGCGGAGTCGACCGTGGCCACGCAGTTGAGGACCTGACTGATGCCGCCGTTCGGCTCCTCGGCTTCCACGCGGATGATGACCGAACTGCCCGGTGCGAGGTTGGTGTCGGCGGTCACGGTCAGCCGGGGGTCATCGCCCACGGACCGGTCCGTGAACTCGACGGAGGGCTCGACGACCGCGAACGGCTGCCGCAGCGTCATGCGCGGGACGGGCTCGGGAGCGGCCTCGCCCACCGCGAGCGTCATCGCGTACTCGCCGGTCTCGAACGCGCCCGTGTCGACGGTCGCAACGAGCCCGCCGCCGGCGTGGTCGTAGCTCGTCTCGACAGCCGCGAGCGGTGCGATCGGCACGTCGCCGTCGGCCGTCGTCGGCCGGAGGTCAACGCCGTACCCGAGCGTTCCCTGTCCGGCGGGGCCGTACAGCACGGTCCCCCGCTCGTTGTGTGTCTCTCGCTCGCCGCGGAGCGTCACCGCGACGTCTTCTGCCCCCGTCGTGTCGGGGTTCTCCATCGCGTACGCCAGCCGGAACGTGTGGTTCTCCGAGACGGCGATCGGCCGGTCGAACGTGAGCGTCACGCGACCGTCCGTGCTCGTCCGGATGTTCTGGATGGCGATTCCGACGGAGCGGTCGACGAAGCCGTCGCCGGTCTCGTCGACGCCGATCGCCTCGATGTCGCTTCGAGAGAACTGGTGGACGCTCGCGGGCGGCGTGCCGCCGTCGACCCCGTAGTCGACGGTCACAGACCGCATCGACAGGGAGTCTTCAGGTGTCGTCTGTACCGCGTGCGTGGTTTGTGCGCCCGGTGTGCTGTCCGTCGGATACACGAGGTTACGGGCCGGCGCAGGCGATTCGACGACGCCGCCGAGTCCGCCGACGACGAAGCGCGTTCGGACGCGGTCGCCGCGGGCGGCGGAGACGGACGGTGCCGACGCGTCGGATGCGGCGGCCTCGTCTGTCGCTGCGGTCGCCTCGTCGCTCGCGGGTGCCCCCTCTTCGTCGGCGTCCGGGCCGACGACGCTGGCGTCGCTGCTCCCGGCGTCGGGCGCAGTGAGGGTGAGCACGGACGCGACGCTCGTCTCTGCGGTCGAGACGATCAGGTTGTAGCGGCCGGTGTCGAACACCGTCGCGTCGGTGGCGCTCGACTCGGAGAGGAGCCGGGCGGCGTCAGCGTCGCCCTCGGCAGTGAAGCGGTCGGCGGCGTCACCGTCGGCTCCGCGGAAGGTGTTGACGCGGACGCGGACGGTGCCGTCGTCGTCGCCGTCGCGGACGCGGAGCGTGGCCCGGTACTGTTGGTCGGACGAGCGAATTCGGAGGGTGGCCTGGTCGGTGTTGCGCAACTGGAGGTCGATCGTCGCGACGTCGCCCTGTGCGACCGTCGTCTGGCCGTCGCCGAAGCCGACGGCGGGGCCAGACTGCGCCGCTGCGGGGGCGGCAAACGGCGCAGCGATCCCCCCGAGACCGACGAGGAGGACCGCCGCGACGAGGGCGAGACGTGTGTGCATGTACGTGGTTTCCCGTACCGTCGTCGGGGGTAAATACTTTCTGTCCCGGGTGTCCGTGATCGACAGATATAGCGGCTCTATCTGCGGATTCGCTGTCGCGAGGATCACACGTCAGAGCCGTGGCCAGCTCGGTAGTGTGACGTATCGTGTCGTGTCCATGCGATCGTCGTCGATCACGGCATATCGTCGGTGTAGCGTCGCCGTGGTATCGACTCGCAGCGCTGTCGCTGGTCGGTGCGAGCGCGTTCGAAAAATGGAACCGCAAACCGCGTGAGCCGAACGGGCGTCCGTTCGGTGGTTAGTGGTCGTTAGTTGTCGCGACGGGTCGCGAGGAGCGCGGCCGCGACGAGGGCGACGAGGGCGACGAGCGCGCCGAAGCCGGGCGTGCCGTCGTCCGTGGAGCCGCCGTCCTCACCGTCGGAGCCACCGTCCTCACCGTCGGCGGAGCCGTCCTCGCCGTCGGTGGAACCGTCCTCACCGTCGGCGGAGCCGTCCTCACCGTCGGCGGAGCCGTCCTCACCGTCGTCAGCGCCGTCCTCACCGTCTTCACCGTCGGTGGTTTCGCGCTCTTCGACGATTTCGACCTCGACGCGGTCCGTACTGTCGCCGTCGTCGGCTTCGAGGATGTACGTACCGGTCTCAAGGTCGGACGTGTCGATCGTGGTCGACCACTGGCCGTCGTTCTCCCACTCGTCGGTCGAGGAAGAGATGACGGAGTTGTCGTTCTGGTCGAGCAGCTCGACCGTGATAGCCGCGTTGTCGGACTGGCGGTTCGTGTCACCGGCAGCGACCAGCGTCTCGCCGGTCGCGACGGGGTTCACGCCGCTAGCCTCTGCCTGCTCGGGGTAGACATCGCGGATCGAGAGCGTCGCGTCGTTCAGACGGAACGTCTCGGAGACCGTGATGTCGTCGCTACCGTCGGCGTCGACGGTGTTCGAGAGGAGGCGGCTGCGGACCTGCTCGCCGCTGCCGCTGCCACTAACACTCTGGATGTAACCAGTCAAGTAACTCGCTTCTGCAGAGTCACCAGCGCTGTGGGGAAGATCCTCACCATCGCCAATGACACCGTCACGACCCAGCGAGAATGCGTGAGCCGAGATGGGGCCTTGGCGGAGGTTACCCGCGTCGGCGATGTCGATGTCGTCCTGTTCGAAGGTCCCGTCGCCGTCGACGGAGACCGTGCGCGCAACCGTGTTACCACGGTCGTCAACGAACGCGATGACAACGTCGTCCTGCCCCTCGGCAGTACCTTCGACGTCGATCGTCGCGTCCTGCTCGGCGATCTGACCGTTGACCGTCGAGAAACTGGCAGTCAGGTCGCCCTCAGTCACGGTGATCGAGTAGCGGCTACTCGACGCACTGCTGAAGGCAGACGTTCCGATACTGTCCGTGTTGGAGTTGATCTCGGCGCGTGCGTCCGCCGCGTCAATCACGCCGATGTCGTAGTTGCCCTCGAACGAGAGCGTCTGGCTACCCGAGAAGGTGCCAGCATTTCCGTTTGCGTCCGAGAGGACAACGTCTGTCTCTTCGAACGTATCGTCGGAGTCAACCGAGATGAACTGGTCGCCGTCGATGTTGACGGGCTCCCAGTCGGTGTTGTCACGCACGTAGATACCGACTTCGTCGGCACTCTGAGCGGAACCGTTCACGTCAACTTCCTGCCCGACGACGTACTCGCCAGACGGGCTGTCGAGCGAGACGTCGCCCTCGTTGACATCGAAGCTGACATCGTCAGCGCTGTCGCCCAGCGCGGTCAGACTGTCGCCGCGGTTGTCACCTTCGTAGAGGTCAACGTCGATCGAGGAGTCATCGAGGTGCTGCGTCTCGATGGATCCCACTGCCTGCGTGCCGTCAATCTGGACGACAGCGTAGGCGTACGTGACATCGTCAACGCTGTTGATCGGGCTGGTAGCACCGGCGGAGTCGTTGTACGCACCAACATACTCCGTGTCCTCAACGTTACGGAAGATCCGCTGGACATCCTGCGCGCTGATGCCATCGCGGAAGTCCTGGCTCTCAACCACGAGAGTGTGGAAGTCGTTGTTGGTGCCACCGCTGACGGTGTACTGAAGGTTGTCGCCCTGAGTCACGCTGTCTTCGGCAGTTTCGAGCGTCAGCGTGTCCTGGTTGGTCGTCTCGATGGTGTATTCCTGCACGACGCTGTCGTAGTCGAGATCGTCAGCACCTTCGAAGATGATGGTGTACTCACCAGCATCTTCGGTACTTAGGTCAAGATCAACTCGTTCCTCACCATTGCCGTCGTCGTCGGAGAGGATGTCATTATTCGGACCGAGGACTTCGTCAGTGATTTCTGAACCACTGGGGTCTTCGACAGAGACTTCAATGTCTTCCGCCTGTCCGAAGTTCCACCCAGCGACGATTTCGAAGTCCCGGTTTTCGCCGCTGTCACTCACAGCACGAGTGCTGGCAATCTGGCTGACATCGTCACCATTCAGCTGAACCTCCGAGGTGGAGATACGTGGCTCTTGGACAACGATGTTGTAGCCATCGCTTGCTGCGTAGGTGCCGGTCGATGCGGTTTGTGAGATCGGGAGGTTGAGTGTCGTACCCTCTGCGTCACCGGCAGTCTTCTGGAGCGCTCCGGGGCTGACAGTGTCGCCAGCCGGGCTATCGTCAATGAAGATCAGATCATCTTCACCCTGGTAGACGGTTGAATTATTGTAGACAAACTCGTTGTCAGCCTGCCGGTCACCGTTGGTAGTGCTGTCGTACAAGTACGCCGAGTCAGTCACTGCACCAAGACGCGGTGCAGCAGTACCTTCGTCACTACTGGTGAATCCATCAGATTGGTTAAACAGATGGGCTGTGTACTCGCCGTAAGGACCCTCTGATAGAGAAACGGACACAGTAGTGGGGGACGTGGTTCCGTCCGCAACACCGGTAGCATTGTTGACTCCAGCGATGATGTCGTTACCGTCAGAGTCCTGATAAGTTACGACAATGGTTGCATTAGAGCTACCAGTGTCAGTATAGTTGTTGATGGTTACATCAACACTATTCGAATTTTGAGCCGTGTCGATACCTTGGTTGTCGAAGGTGATCTCGCTATTGTCAGCGTCAACAGCAGCTGCCGGCGCTGCAGCGAATCCGGCAGCAACCATGGAGATCACCATGAGCACACTGAAGAAGACCGCGTTGGCCTTCGATCGTGTATTATTGTCGTTTGTCATTGTTTGCATTTGTTGTCTGCATTCCGAGTACGCCAGCAGTTTTGTCCTCGACACTCCGTCTCGATTCGCCATCCGCGTCGAGACGGACGACGTGTGTCGGATTACTCGCTCCTGTCGCGTTCGGGGATAGGGGCATGATGACCATACAGTGGTTCTTATAAATACTTTGTGTGTATTCCGTGGTGTGTGAAACCGTCACAACCGGCGGGAGAGGCGTCGAGATGGGCGTTTTCGAAATCGGTCACAAACGCGTACTCTCTCGTATCTCTCGAACACGTCTTCGGTCGCGCCCCCAACACGCGCGTAAGTCATCTTATCCAGTTGGGGACATCCATCGGTAGTGCGTAGTCACGAGACCGACGAGTGTGGCGTGGCGTCAGCCACGCACGCGAAGTAGAACCGATCTGCTGCCGCGAAAAAGTCCGTCGAGTGCGACCGCGGTAGAACGGCAGTGCGTGAAGAGACGGCCTCAGACGACTCGACTAGCTGCTCTCAGTCGTTTCGGCGGTGATCGTGAGAGTGAACTCGGCGTCGCCGTCAATCGCGGAGATATCGCCATTACGCAGGTCGATCTCGACACCGAAGTTGAGCGAGTTTCCGGAATCGAGATCGAGGTCGCTCTGGTCGTCGAGGACGTTCGTACTGTCGGCGTCGTCGTCCGCATCGTACGTCGTCTCGTTCACCACGATGCTGAACGCCTCCTCGTGGTCCTCCTCGTCATCGTCGTCATCGAGCCCAGTCACGTCGATCGCGAAGCTGAGCACGTCGACGTCCTGCTCGCTGTTGTTCGCGATAGTGACCAGCTCGTCGAAGGTCGTGACGGCGTTCCGGTTGAGCCCGTTCTCGTCTTCACCGCTTCCGAGCGTGATCTCGATCGTCTCACCCGAGTCGTCGACGTACGGCCCGTCGTCGTCGACCGGCGTGAGCCCCAAGAGCGCGTTCGCGTCGCCGGTCGTCTCGACCGAGACCGTCCGCTCCGCTTCGACCGTGTCGAACGCCCCCGTACTCAAGATCGCGCCGCCGCCCGCGACCAGTCCGCCGAGTCCGATCAGAACGCTGCGTCTGTTTGCCATATCTACCCCATGCCCCTCTACCCACTTTGTATTGGCTCGCTTGAACCGCCGCAAGCGCGGCGTGAACCCGGTATCGCTCCCGTTGAACCGACCGGCGCAGCCGGTATCGAAGTTCCCACCCCGCGGACGCGACGGAAAGCCCACCAATACAAAGCCTTCGGGTGACGTATCGAGGGCACAGCGCGCACCTCGCTGCACACCGCATGATCACCCGACGACAGACCGCGATCGGCCTCGCCTCCGCGGCGCTCGGCAGCGCCGTCGTCAGCTCCGCGTCCGTCTTCTCCGGCAGCGCCGCGGCAGAGGCCGACCTTCGGATCGTCGTCTCCTCGACGCTCACGCTTCGTCCCGGGCGCGCGGGCGAAGACGGAGAGTACGTGCGGACCGACGCCGACGACCGCGTCGAGGCGATCGAAATCGAGAAGCTGAACCGCCGGTCGATCTCTCGGTTAGAGGACCTCGTCGTGGTCGGAAACGAGGGCGACGTGTCCTACGACCGCCTCGCCTTCGAGTTTGTTCCGGCCGGCGACGACGCTGACGAACAGAGCGCAGACGTCGCCGCGACCCTTAGCGTCGTCTCCGGCGACGAACCGACCGAGACAGACGACGAGGGGCGGACGACGCTGCTCGCGGCCCCCGACGAGACGTTCGACCCCGGCGACGCGGTGTCGTTCGGACTGGTCGTGAACCTGATCGCAGACGACGCGCCCGGCGACCTCGACGCGATCCCGGACGGCGCGAGCGTCAGACTGGAGATCGCCGCGGTCGACGAGGAATGATCGAATTCTGATGTTTGTCCCACACGCGGAACTGACTGGGCCGTGGTAACGTGCGACACGAACAGTCATGTCTCGAACGGATCTCGCTCCGATCGGGTGGTGTAGCGCGGTCATCGTGCGGATTCAAGCGGCGCTTGAATCGACGCTTGATTTCGTGGACCCGTTCAAGCCTGCCCTTCGGTCGTTTCAGGTAACTCACTACTAAGTGGATACCGGCACAGGATCGAGTAGGTGGAAGCTACATGGTCAAACGACGCAGCATGGTGATCGGGCTCGGCGCGCTGGCGACCGGGAGCGGGGCAGTGTTCTCGTCGGCGGCGTTCTCGAATTCAACGGCATCAAGTGCCGACTTGCGGGTGGTCGTCGAGGAAACGCTGAATTTCGAGCCGAACGAAGATGCGGTCAACGGGGACACTATCCTCGGCCCAGATCAGTTCGACGATATCGCTGATGTTGATGACTTCTTTGACGATCAAGACACTCTCGACAGCAGTCTTGAAACACCAATCGCAGCGACGAACGGAGCGGCGAATGAGAACCTCAGGCTAGTCGCTGCAGTCGATTTCGGCCAGACAGCAACGTTCTCCGAGCTGTTTACCCTCAAAAACGACACTTCTGAACCGGTTGATGTCGGTATTGCGTACGACCGAAACGACACCGATTCCGGATTTCTCGACAACAGTGCAACCGGACAATACGGCGGAGACATCGCGGTCAACGACGAAGGTGGCCTCTCGCCGGCGCTCTCACGAGCCTCATACCAGTTCGTAATGAGCGATCCCGGTCCTCTCGAGTTCACCGATGGCGGCGGCTCCGTCACTGGTCTGATCTCACCGGCGAAGAATGGCAGTTTTATCGGAGACGATCCGGAAGTAGATCAGGGAAGTGCTGACAGCGTCGTCGGTAGCGGTTCCAGTGGTATCGACGCTCGCGATCGGCCAGCGAGTGCGGTCAGGCTGGATCCTGGGGAGGAAACTACTGTTGATCTCGTCGTTGACACAACGTACGACTCTGATGTCCGAGACGCGCTCCAAACACAGGCTGACTTCGGCGGTAACGGGTTCGGTACTAGAAGAGCGACGATCGACTTGTTGGATGGGCTGACGGTCGGGACGCTCGACGATCCGACATCCAGTAATTAACCGCTCACCGCTTGCGCACCGTGCAGTGATGAGCAAAGCTATTTGATGCGTTCAATTCAGTATCATGGCATGTCCTCTCGGCGAAAAGCAACCGTGGCCGCCGGGATCACGGTCATGACAAGCCTCGGTGGCTGTCTCGACAGATTACTCGACCGATCCACTGGTACCGACTCAGGCACAGTTGTGCAACAGCGAGAGATCGTCATCACGTACGACGACGCGGTCGCCGCCCGCAACGATGCCACAACGGCCCGCGACGAGGGGGTCACCGCGTTCAACGAGGCGTCGTACGCCGCCGCGATCGAGTTGATCGAGCGCGCGCTGTCGGACTACCGAACCGCGAACGGGGGGTTCACCGAGGCGGCCGACCTCGCCCGCGACCTCTCCGAGGACGACGCCACCGCGCTCTGTGAGACGGCCATCACGGAGACGGCCCTGCAGATCGACGCCACGGAGGCGGCCCTCTCGGCGGCGCGGGCGGCCGACGAGGGCGCGGACGCCGAGACGATCAACGGCCACATCGAGACGTTCCGTACCAATCGCGACGAGGCCGCGGCGCTCACCGTGGAAGACACCGACGCAGTCGCGAGCGCGCTCGGCTTAGAACCGTAGCGTCGCGTTCGCCCGTTTCCCGTTCTGATCCGACACCCGAATAGTATATACGGATTGAAACGAACGATTCGCGTGAGATGTGTGCGAGCAGAGTCCCTCCACGGGTTCGAGCGCTGCCGCCACGCCGGATTCCCCCTCGGGCGGAGGCATCGTGAGCGTGTCGCTCACGGACCAGCGGGAGTACACCCGACCGGAGAAAGACGAGCTGTACGACCTGTTGAGCAACCACCGCCGGCGGTACGTGATACACTTCTGTAAGCAGGCGGAGGAGCCGCTGTCGCTGTCGGATCTGGCGGAGCGGGTGGCCGCCCGCGAGCAGGACAAGTCGGTGGCGGAGCTCACCTCGGCCGAGCGCAAGCGGGTGTACACCTCCCTCCAGCAGACGCACCTCGACAGGCTGGCCGACGCGGGCATGATCGCGTACGACGGCGACCAGATCGAACTCACCGACGGGGCTGCGGCCCTCGACGTCTACCTCGACGTCGTCCCCGAAGGATCGATCTCGTGGGGCGTCTACTACCTCGGCGTCTCGCTCCTGTCCGCGGTCGTGCTGGCCGGCATGTGGGTCGGGTTCGTCCCGACCGAGACCGTTCCGGAGATCGGGTGGGCCGCGATTATCCTCGCGGTGTTTCTCGTCTCCTCGGTCGCGCAGGTGGTCCAGAGCCGGCGCTATCGGCTCGGCGGGAGCGAGGAACCCCCGTGACGCGCGTTCAGGCACCGCAATACTATAGGTCGGCGTCGCCTATCTCGGACACGAAGTGACGACTGCCGGCCGCTGGACCGTGAGCAAGCCGGTCAGACCGGTGTGAGACGATCCGGGGATACGGAGACACCATGGGACAGAAACGACGGCGCAGCCGCGGTAATTCGAGCGGTCTCGTGAGCCGCCGCGCCGCCCTCGGTGTCCTCCTCACCGGCGGTGCCGCTGCCGCCGGCGTTCAGGGGACGGGCGCGTTTTCGGCGGTCACCGGCGACCGGCAGTTCAGCGTCGGGACCGCGGACGACGACACCGCGCTCCTCGGGATCGAGCCCCGCGATCCGACGGGCACGTCGGGCGACACGGTGTCGTTGCTCACCGTGACGAACCGATTTTCGGAGTCGCTGACGCTCGAACAAGTCGGCGTCGTCGACGCCGGGTCGCTCGGAATCACCCGAACCGATCTGCAGATCGACCGGTGGACGCTCCAGTCGGGCGAGTCGACCGACATCGAGGCCGAGCTGGCGTGCGCCTCGGGCGCGACCGACGACATCGCCCTCGCGATCCGCGCGGTCACTACTGACCGCGACGAGTCGATCGAGCTCACACGGTCGACGACGGTCGCGTGTCAGGCCCCGGCCGCGCAGTGTCTCACCGATCCGGAGATCGAACTCGAAGACGAGACCGTCCCGTGTATCGATATCGACCTCCGGGGCGGCGGGGAGGTCGAGATCGAAGCCGAAGACAGCGTCGTCACCGGCGACGCGACGATCACGCTCGGTGGCGGCGGCGAGGTCTCGGTCGAACTGGAGGGAAGCGAGATCCGCGGCGACCTCCACGTTCAGATCCGGGGCGGCGGAAACGTCTCAATATCGCTCGAAGACAGCGACATTCGGGGAGAGCTTCGGATCGACACTCCCGGCGGAGCCGAAGTCGAGATCGACATGGAGAACGCCACGATCGGCGGCGGCGTCGCCGCTACGCTTGGCGGCGGCGGAACACTCTCGCTGTCGATGGACGGGAGCACTATCGGCGACGACACGGTGATCACCACCGGCGGCGGCGCGAGCGTCGAAGTCGAGATGGACGAAAGCGCGATCCGCGGCGATCTCGCCGTCGACACGAAGGGAGGAAGCAGCGTCGAAATCGAGACGAAAGACAGCGAGATCCATGGATCGCGTCCGAACGCCTGAGGTGAACGATATGGACGACACCGAGTACGCACGGGCTCGCAGAGACCTGGTCGCAGACCTCCGACGGCGGCTCGACGTGAGCGAGACCGTCCTCTCTGCGATCGAGGCGGTCCCTCGCCACGCGTTCGTTCCGGAGCCGCAGCGGCAGAACGCCTACGAGGACCGCCCTCTGCCGATCGGACACGACCAGACGATAAGCGCGCCCCACATGGTCGCGATCATGACCGACCTCCTCGATCTCGGTCCGGGCGATCGAGTCTTCGAGGTGGGGACCGGCTGCGGATACCACGCCGCCGTCCTCGCCGAGATCGTCGGCCCGGGGAACGTCTTCACGGCCGAGTACGTCCCGAAACTGGCCGAGGCGGCACGCGACCGGCTCGATCGGCTCGGGTACGATGTCACCGTGTACGCGGGAGACGCCCGAGAGGCGTTTCGAGAGGAGCCACCGTTCGCGGCCGCGTCGGTGACGTGTGCGCCCGATGGCGACGTCCCCGAATCGATCGTCGACCGGGTCGAAATCGGCGGTCGGATCGTCGCACCCGTCGGTGACGAGACGGGTCGACAGCGGCTCGTGCGTCTCACCGTCCGAGACGACGGCATCGAGCGCGAGGACCACGGCGGCGTTCGCTTCGTCCCGATGCGGTGACGAACGAGCGGTTTTAAAACACGGAGCACCGAGCAACGGCATGGACGAGGCGTCGATCCGCGCCGACGCGATCGAGGGGCTCGAACACCAGCTCGACGAGCCGCTGGACGCGTCCGTACTGACGGCGCTCCAGCGCGTTTCCCGCGAGCCGTTCGTCGACGACGCCTCGCGATCGGGCGGTAGGGGTCAGACCGGCGACGACGCGACCGGCTCGCTCTCGACCGCGACCGTCGTCCGACTGATCACGGCCTTGGACGTCGCCGAGGGCGACGACGTGCTCGTCGTCGGTGCCGGCGCGGGTTACTCCGTCGCGATGATCGCCGAGATCGCCGGCGCGCGCCACGTACACGCGGTCGACATCGACCGCGAGGCCGTCTGGGCCGCGCGGTCGAACCTCTCTACGGCCGGCTACGACGCGGTGCTCGTCGATCGGCGGGACGGCGTCAACGGGCTACCGGAGTACGCGCCGTACGACCGGATCCTCCTCGAAGCGTCCGTCGTCGAGCCGCCGCGCGCGCTCCGCGACCAACTCGCCGCGACCGGTCGGATCGTCTACCCGCGCGGTACGACCGTTCAGACGATCGCCGCCATCGAACCCGACGCGGTCGGCGAACCCGACGCCCAGACGGCTCACGACGTTGACCCCGGCTCGGACGCTGCGCCCGAGCAGCCACCCGACCGATCCTCGACCGAAGCCGATACCGCCCCGCCGGGGTTCAGCACCGTCGAGACCGCCGGGCCGGTCCGGATCGATCCGATGCTCGTCGACGGCGAGCAGGGGGGCGTCGAGCGGAACCGGACCCGGAGGGAAGACGCCGAGTGGGCACAGCAGGGCCACTTCGCCCCCCACGGCTGGGAGCAGGAGTGGATCGACTGGGACGACCGGATCTGAGGGTTCACTCGCGGTCGCAGTCGACCGGGACAGATAGAACGCGTCGATTCCGACCGGATCCGTTCACTCGGCGATGACGAGCACCTCCGTGTTCTCACG
The DNA here is from genome assembly GCF_000746205.1 of Halorubrum sp. BV1. Lineage (NCBI taxonomy): Archaea > Methanobacteriati > Methanobacteriota > Halobacteria > Halobacteriales > Haloferacaceae > Halorubrum > Halorubrum sp. BV1. The sequence continues at coordinate 190,908 of NZ_KN050825.1, read as the reverse complement.
CTCGTCGACGTAATCGCCCTCTGCCGGCGGCTTGACCTCGATCGTGAGCGTTCCGTCCGGCTGGTTCGGCCCCAGCTCCGGATCGATATCCACGCGCGCGGTCCCGTCCGCGTTCGTCTTTCCGGTAGCGACGCCGTCGATCCGCGCCGAACCGCTCCGGACGATCACCGTCGCGTCGGCGACGGCCCCGCCGTCGGGGTCGAACACCGTGACCGCGAGTGACTGGTCGCCCGGCGTCGTCACCTCCGGCTGGGGTCTGGCGTCGAGTTCCGTCGCCGCCAGTCCGTCGATGTCGCCGATCATTCCCATCATCACGCTGAGGCTCGCGACCCCGACGACGAGCGCGATCACCAGCCTGACCGGCAGTCCTTCTATCGCACGACGATCCGTCCGAAACGATCGCCGGTTGGCGGTGCGTCCGTCCCGCTTCGAGTTGACCATACCCCCGCTGGCCGCGGTATCGCTGATAAGGGGTCGGACCGGTCCGACCGCGCGGCTCGATCGCGGTCGTCGGGGCCGCTTCGCGCGCCCGACGCTTATTGTACGATACCGCGGCCCCGATCGGTATGCATGTGATCGGACGCGACGACGCGGAGTCGGTCAGATCCCGCGAGTCTGCGGTCAACGACGGCGAGACGACCGCATCGCCCGTTCAGCCGCCGACAGTTCCGCTCGGGTCGTTTCTGGCTCGTGACGGGAGCACCGGAGCGGCGGTCGGCGTCGACGCAGACGGTCCGCACGCCGCCGTCGTCTTCGGAAAGCGAGGGACCGGGAAGTCGTACACGCTCGGCGTCATCGCCGAGGGGCTCGCGGCCGCCGACGGCGTCGTCCCGGTCGTCGTCGACCCAATGGGTGTGTTCTCCGGCCTCCGTGACGCCGGCGGTCGCGTCGTCGAGCCGACCGTCCGCCCTGCCGCGATCCCGGCGAGCGCGTGGCCGGGCCTGCTCGGACTCGACTCCACGAGCGGCGCGGGGAGTCTGCTCTGGCGAGCCGTCGCCGAGGCGGGTTCGGCAGCGGCCGGCGGCCGGCGGAACGGACCGTCGCCCGATTCCGGAACGGGAGCCCCATCGCCGTCTCTCGACGACGTTCGCGGCCGGATCGAGGCGTCGGAGGCACCGGACGCCGCTCGCCGAGCCGCCGACAACCACCTTCGACTCGCCGAGTCGTGGGGCGTCTTCGACGCCGCGGCGACGTCGGTCGAGAGCTTCGCTGCCGACGGGACACCGACCGTGCTCGACCTCGCCGGCGTTCCGGAGCGGGCCGCGGCCGCGGTCGTCCGAGCGGTCGCCCGCGGACTCTACGACGCGCAGGTCGCCGGCCGGCTCGATCGGCTTCCGTGGCTGCTCGTCGACGAGGCGCACGCCTTCTTCGGCGGCGTCGCCGAGCCGGCGCTGCGGACGCTCCTCACACGCGGCCGCGCGCCCGGCGTGTCGCTCGTCTGCGCGACACAGCGCCCCGGCGCGCTGCCGAGCGTGGCGGTCTCGCAGTCTGACCTCATCGTCGCCCACCGACTGACCGCCGAGGGCGACGTCGCGCGACTCGCGGAGGCGGAGGCGACGTACCTCGCCGGATCGCTCGCCTCACGGCTCCCGACGGGCACCGGCGAGGCGCTCGTCGTCGACGACGCGACCGAGACGGCACACACCGTTCGCGTTCGCGAACGGCGGACCTCACACGGCGGCGGCAGTCCCCGCGCGAGCCAGACACGGGCGGCGGTCGATCGACCGGACGACGACGGCGCGACTGTCAGTGGGGTCTGCAGGCCCGACGCGCCGGACGGGAGTTCACGCGAGTCAGAAGGTCCAAGATGACCGGCAGTGATGCCCGAGTATGGAACGGACGTGGCTCGGCTATCTCCTCGTGGCCGCCGGCGGATTCGTCGGCGCGGCCGCTCGATACGGCGTCGACGTGGCTGCGGGAGATCTGACCGGGGTCGGTACGCTCGCGGTGAACATCTCCGGGTCGCTCGTGCTCGGTGTGCTCGTGGCGCGCGCGACCACGACGCGTACTCAACTGTTCGTCGGGACCGGCGCGCTCTCGTCGTTTACGACCTACAGCACGTTCGTCGGCGACGCGGTGGCGCTCGGCACAATCGCAGGCAGCGCGTACGTCGCCGTGAGCTACGGGTTCGGGTTCGCAGCGGCGGCCGGCGGGCTACTGATCGGAGGTCGGCTGTGAGAGTGATCGGGAGGTCGGCTGTGAGAGTGATCGGGAGGTCGGCTGTGAGAGTGATCGGGAGGTCGGCTGTGAGAGTGATC